>CAZJEY010000049.1:0-5247 GCA_964545135.1 uncultured Mycoplasma sp.
TATCCAATGAGTTATTTGTTTTCTAATCTCGCTATATCGTCGATATATTTGTAATTTAACTCATTATTACTTGTTATTACTGACTCTCCTAATTTTCTTTCAAGATCAACTCTAGCAACTTTTGCAGTATTACCACCCATTCTTGCAATTTTTTTGTTTTGGTCTAAACCATAAGGCTTATGCTTTTTGGCAAGTTCTCTTGTTGCTGTTTCACCTAAGTCTGTTAAGAGAACTTCTATATCAGACATATTATCTCGAAGCGATTCTTTTCTAATATTTTTAAATGCTTTATATTCATTTGCTTTCATTCCAGACCATTCTTTATATATCTCATTTGTTAGTATTCCATATTCGTAATCTTTTGTTATTCCAGCATTCTTCCATACATCAGTTAATTTATTTCTATCTAATATTCCTTTTATTCTACATTCAATCCACTCATCAGTATATCCTTTATTTTGATAATATTTCACTGCTCGATTAATTGCTATTTCAGGATCAAATAGTTCATCGATTCTTTCACTTCCTAAACTTGCAAGCCACAATTTAAATGGTTCGGCTTTTGAACTTGGAACTGACTCAATTAACCTCAATATTCCTTTTGTGTCTAGAGTATCAGTTTCTCTTAGCTTTCCATCTTGTGCTCTCATTTTCAACTGCACGATTTTTTCGTGCAGTTGACTTCCTTCCTCTTTTAATTTCCTTTTTAAATCACTCCAATAATTTCTTGGAATATTGCTCTCAGTTAATACACTAATAACATCAACTACACTAAAATAGTACTCTTCTTTTTCACTATTCCAAACACTTCTTATCTCTTTTCCTTCAAAAAGATTTGTTATTGTATTTATTTTATTTATATCCATAATTTGATTCTCCTTTGTTAATTTTGTATTAAACTACGAAATTTTTCTATCTACAACACATTCGACAAACGATGTCAAAACATTACAAGAGCCTGCTTTTTGGCAGGCTTAATTTATTTCTCTTTAGCAACTAATGTAGTATTACCTAATGAATTAGCAATGGTAAGCATTTCTTTAGTAGATAAATCTGTACTAGCTAGATAATATGATATATTATTTGAATCCCATGTTAGACTATTACCAGTTAACGCTCCAATAGATGAAGATAACATTAATGGTTCACCATATACTGGAACAATTTTCATAGTCGGTTCTGTCACAGCTACTTCTTCAATTATTACAAAGTTCTTTTCACCAGTAAAGGTAAGTATTACTCTATTACCATCTTCTGTTTTAATTGTTTCTGAATTTGTTAAATAAGTTTCCCCTGGTATATATAATGGATATATGACACTATCTAAGTTAAAACTACTTGTTTGGGTATTATTTTGATTAGTATCACTCTCTTCTTTTTTTGGTTCATTCGCAGTATCTTGATTAGTTGAATTATTTTCAGTTTGTTTTTGTTCTTCAGTATTAGGAGTTGTTTCTTTAGTACTATTTTTTTCAGGTTTACTTTCTTCTTGTTCTTCTTCATCAATGTATTCTTCAATATCAAAATCATTTTTGCTCAAATTAGCTCTTAAATCAACACTTTCAAATATCACTTTAATTTTTACTATATCATTTTTGTCATATACTTCTACTTTCTCAATATCTCCATTATTATCAAAATATACTTTTTGATATACTAGTTCATCATTATTAGGATAATTTACTTTAGACTTAACTATATTCTTCTTATCATTATCCACTAGTTCAACTTTTTTATCATTTGTTAAGTCTTTCAAGATAGAATGTAATAAATAAGCTTGACTTGAGTTATCTGGCCATTCACTTTGAAATTTAAAACTTTTATTAAGTTCAGGTGTTATAACCAAAACTCACATAAGTTTTAAATTTTTTAGCCTTTTAAAAAATTCATTACTAAATCTATTAGTATATCTTTCTCTTTTGGATTAGATTGTGCAATTAATAATGTAACTGCTACTAATGTGTTATTATCAATTACTTGTCTACCATCTTTATATAAAATATTATAAAATTCAAGAAAATATATAAATAAAGTTGCGGCTATTCTTTTATTACCATCTATAAAAGTATGATTCTTTGTTATAAGATATAAAAAGTTAGCACTTTTTCTTCTATACTAGGATAAACATCTTGTCCCTCAAACGACCCGTAAACATCTCTTATTATTGATTCGAGTCCTTTATCCCTTTCTAATGCAAATAAATTACTATCACTATTAAATCTTAATTTATTAACAATATTCATACAATCATCATAATTAATTCTTTCATCACTATTTGTTCCTTTAGGTTTTACTAATGCTTTATGATCATAATCATCTAATAGATTTAAAGCATTTGAATAATTATTAATTACTCTAATTATTTCTTGTGCTTCATCGCCATTTAATTTCACGTCAATTCTTCCAGCAATATCAATTAATTTAATAGTTTTTTCTAAATACTCTAATCTTTTTTGATTTACTGCATAACCTTTTAACATATAATCTTTTAAAACATTAGTAGCCCATTTTCTAAATTCTATACCTTGCCTACTATTAACTCGATATCCCACTGAAATAATCATATCTAAATTATAGTAATCTACTTGATATGTTTTCCCATCTTTTGCAGTTGTCGCAAATTTTGCGACAACTGAATTATCGCATTCTTCTTGCAATGCATTATTAATATGTTTTCTGATTGTTTTTGAGTCTCTTCCAAAAAGTTCAGCCATTTGTTCAGCGTTTAACCAAACTGTTTCATCTTTCATGTTTACTTCTAATTTAACATCTTGATTTTCAAATATTATAATTTCATTCTTCATTTTTTCCTCCTCTACTATATATATACTAGAAAAGTGGTTGATTTCCTTTAAAATAATTTAAATTTATAATAAATATCAAGTGTTTTATCTTCTGTGATTTCTATTCTATCAATTAAACTGGCTATTAAGTTCCTATTTGGATTATTCATACTTAGAAATTTTTCTATTCTTTCTATAAGCAATTTATCATTATCTTGCTTTTTATTTTCAATATTGTAAATTTCCCTTTCATATTCTCTAATCTTGTTATCATTCTCCTCGATTTGATTAACAAATTTATTATATGCTCTTTTATACATATCTAAAGTTATATTTCCATCTAATTTATCATTGTAGCAAGCATCTATTTTTTGATTTAATATTTTATTACTATTTTCTAATTTCAATATTTCAATATTATATTTATCCTTTTTATTATTTAATTTAGATACTTTTTTATAACTAACTTCTAAGACTCGTGAATCAATATATTTATTACATAGATTTTTAAGTTCGCCAATAACAGCTTCTTCTATTTCCTCATACTTAACACTATGAGGAGTACATACCCCTTGATTTTTTCTTTTAGCCCAATAATTACAATTTCCATATATTCTACATACTCTACCATGTTTTTTTGTATCTTGATATTGGGCTCTAAACCCTATGGTATGTCCACATTCTTTACAATATATTAGTCCTCTAAGAAGTAGACTATCAGTAATTCCATTACCTTTAGTTCTATTCTTATTACTACTAAACATATTTTGGACAAGTTCATATAGTTCATCATCAATTATTCTTGGAATAGCATTTTCTACTATTATCCAATTATCTTTTTTGTTATGAACTCTTTTCTTAGATTTATAACTAACTTTCTTTTGCTTAGATTGAGTAAGATTTCCAATATAATTTGGACTTTTTAAAATATATCCAACTGTTCTTGCTGACCATACTCCATAATGGTAATTATTTTGGCCTATATTCATTCCTTTAGATATACTTGGTGTTGGTATTTTCTCACTGGTGAGTTTATCACATATAGTCGTTAGTGAATCACCACCAGCAAACATGTTAAATATTCTTCTTATCACACTAGCTTCTTCTTCATTAATAACCAACTTATGTTTATCTTCTTCAGATTTATAATATCCATATGGAGCATAAGCCCCAATAAATTGTCCATTTCTTTTTTTAGTATATAATGAACTTCTCTGTTTATTTGATATATCTTTTACATACATATCATTAAATGCACTTTTGAAAACTAACATATCATTAGCACTACTATTTGAAAAAGTATCAATACCATCATTTACAGCAACATATCTAATACCATGTTCTGGAAAATATCTTTCAACATAGAATCCAAATTCAATATGATCACGACCAAGTCTTGATGTATCTTTAGTAATAATCATATTAATCTTTTTAGATTCACAGTCTTTAATCATACGATTAAATCCCTCTCTATCAAAAGTTGTTCCTGATACTCCATCATCTACATATTCATCTACAAATATTAAATTATTATCTCTAATGTAATTTAATAATAAATCTCTTTGTGTAGATATACTACCGCTTTCCCCTAAGCTTTCATCTTCTCTAGATAATCTTAAATAAATTCCTACTTTATATTTATCTGTAGTCATAATATTTCGTCCTAGTTATTAAATACTATATCAAAATTCTCATCCAGAAAAGTCATAATAAACTTAGTTATAATTTCATCTAATATTTTTCCATCACTCATATATATATTATTAATTTTATATTTATTCATAAATTTTCTCCTCTATATCAAAAAATTATCCAAAATAAAAATACTTATTTTATAGTATTTAATTCTTTATTTAGTACTTCTCTATGTCTTGACATAAACTTCATCTTCATTTTTTAAAATAATTTGTTCATGATTATTAGTTTGATTAACAAGCACTACTTTATAATAATCTTCTTTCATATAATAAGTTTCTAAATTATAAACAAAAGATTCTTCATCATTCATTATTTCCATTGTACCTGCTAGTTTATAAGACTTACTACCATTAACATCTTTTTTAAATTCACTTACTATATCACTAGCACTTTTAGTACCACATCCACATAACAAAAGAGCCATTCCAAATAATACCAATAATTTTTTCATTAAACCACTTTCCTTTTCTAATTAAATATATTTTTATTATTTTTAATTATTCATGAATAAATGTAAAAATTTAATCCATATTAAGAATAAAGGTGAGTGATTATGGAAACATTTCAAAAAACAACATTAATATTTACAATTCTTGGTGCGATTAACTGGGGATTAATAGGATTTTTTGATTTTAACTTAGTTGATGCCCTATTTGCAGAAGGTAGTGTTTTACCAAACATAATCTATGCAATAGTAGGTATTTGTGGTCTTATCAACATTGGAATATTATTTAACCATTTTGAATGTCATGATGATGATAAATAA
>CAZJEY010000050.1:0-5166 GCA_964545135.1 uncultured Mycoplasma sp.
GTTCATGTAAACAATAATCACATCTAGATCTACTATTTATATAGTTTTCATTTTTCGGACCCCTATCTCCTACTACATAATAAAACGATCCTAAAAATAAACCAACAATAAAATATAAAATATAATACATAAATATTCTCCTACAATAGTTTATCGTATAATTGAAACATTGGGACTATTACTGCAACTAAAATAAATCCTACAACTACAGCTAGTGCACTAATCATAATTGGTTCAATAAACGCTTTTAAATTATTAACCATTCCTCTATGCATCTCTTGATAATACTCACTTACTTTTTGCATCATTTCAGCTAGTTCTCCAGTAGATTCTCCAGTAACTATCATGAAATATGCTACTTCAGGCACAGCCCAATGATCTTTAAATGCTTCGCTTATTTTTTCACCTTTAACTATATTATTAATTGTTTTATATAATATTTCCTTATAAATTTCATTATTTGTAATCCTACTTAAAATACTCATACTATCAGTAATAAATACATTGTTACGTAATAAAGATGCAAAAGTTTTTGTGAAAATAGTTAGTTCATTATAGATAATGATATTTTTTACTACTGGAATATGCATAAATATAGTCTGCATTGTTTTTCGAAATGCTTTAATATATTTATAACATAAATAATAAATAATTAATAACACTAAAATAAAGCCAATAATACCAGCATATCTTAATTTTAGAAAATTACTGAAATTAACAACCGCTAAAGTGATACCTGATATTTCGATTCCACTTTGGTCATATATATCAATAAATTTTGGAATAATAAAGACTAGTATAAAAATAACTACACCGGTAGCAAATACAGTTATAACAGCTGGATAAGTCATTGCACTTTTCATTTGTTTTTTAGTATTATCAATTTCTGTATAATAATCAGCCATATCATCTAAAGTTTCAGTTAAAGTTCCTGATGCTTCAGCTGCTTTTATCATATTAATTAATAAAGCCGGAAACATATTACCTTGTTTTTCTAAGGCATTAGAAAAAGTTTCTCCTAAAGTTAACTCATAACTAATTGATTTAAAAGCTCTTTCTTTACTCTTTTTACTTTTCATTTGCTTACTTAATATTTTAATAGCGTCATTTAAAGTAATACCTGCTTTTAAATAAGTAGATAATTGCGTAAGCCAAAAGACTAATTCTTTAGTAGATAGCTTTGGTGAAATAATATCAGATTCTTTAAAAATAAAATTAATTAAGGGACTGGTCTTAATACTATAAACTTGGTACCCTTCACTTGTTAAAAAAGAATTAATATCAAGTTTTGATAGTCCATTCATTGTCCCTGTAAGAATTTTACCATTTTTTGCTCTTACTTTATATAAATAACAATTTGCTTCTTTGGTTCTTGTTGCTCCTGTTGTTTGCAAGTCTTTAACTAATTCTTGGTATTCTTTTTCTAATTTAGCCATTTTCTTAGGACTGTAAGTATATATCTTTTCTTTTTTCTTCTTTTTGTTGGTTTTTTCTTCTTCATAAATTGGATTATTCATTCCTTCAAAGATATTTACTCCACCAGTCAAAGATTCTTGAGTTATTACTTCCTTAGTTCTTCGATATGCTTTATCTAACTTCCAACTAAATGCATTATATAAATATACAAATAAATCATATGTACATGCTTTAACACCAATATAAAAATATTTAAATATTTTTACAAAATTCATAATAAATGAAAGGAATATATTTGTTTTCTTATTATTTACAGCTTGATTACTATTCACTAAATATCAATCCTTTCCTACTCTAAAATTATTATAGCATAAATTTTAAATAAAAAAAGTCCTAAATGTTCTATACTTTTGCAAATGTTTATGATTTTTAGCATATATTATTTATAGGTGATTACCATGTTTGGACCCAGAATAAATCCCTTTTCTTTTACTAAAATATTGGGTGGACTTTCAAAAACGTTAAATGTAGTTAATCAAGCAATTCCATTATATAATCAAATAACACCAATGATTTCGAATGCAAGAAAAGCAATAAGTTTAGTTAAAGAATTTAGTAATACTAGTGTAAATAAAGCAATAACTAATATAAATAATAATGTTAAACCAAATATTCCAAAAAATATAACAATAGAAAATAAAAATAGACCTACTTTTTTTCAATAGATCTAATTAATTTTTTTAATATAATATTTTCATAATGCAATTGCAATTTTTTTAGCCATGATGTTCTTTTTAATATATCTAAATTTTTATTATACATGTAATTATAATACTCTAAATTATTATTTTTCCCAAATAATATCTCGCTCATTTTTAATTTTTCTTCATTTTTTATATATAACATAATAATATAATATTTATCTTTTTCTAAAACCACTAACTCTTTTTCTAAATAATAACCGATAGAATTCATAAATTTTCTCAATAATGGATAGTCATTATTGCTTGCCAATATAATTTTGGGTGGTAATTCTTTATTATTTAATATTTTAATAATCGAATGAGTACCCATTCCAGCTATAACAATAGTATCATAAAAATCATTAATATCATTTATGCCATCACTTAAATAAGTTTTAATATCCACCTGATTTTTTTTAATATTATTTTTAGCAACATTTAAAGCATTACTAGAAATATCAGACGCAATCACATTTTTACATAAATTATTTTTTTTCAAGTAAATTGCTAAATAACCATGGTCACAACCAAGATCAAGTACAGAATCATTTTTTTCTACGAAAGAGGCTATTGCCAATAATCTTTTACTTTTCATTAATTATCCAAAAAATCTTTTAACTTTTTAGCGCGTGATGGATGACGTAATTTTCTTAATGCTTTAGCTTCTATTTGTCTAATTCTTTCTCTTGTAACATTAAATCTTTTTCCAACATCTTCTAAAGTATGACACGTACCATCGATAAGTCCAAAACGTAATTCAAGTACTTCTTGTTCTCTGGGTTGTAATGTTTCTAATACTTCTTTTATTTCTTCTTTTAATATTTCATTTTCTGTATACTCTTCAGGGCTTAAACTTCTTTCATCTTTAAGAAAATCGCCTAAATGAGAGTCTTCTTCTTCACCAATAGGAGTTTCTAAAGAAACTGGCTCTTGACTGATTTTAATTACTTCTCTAACTTTCTCTACAGATACGCCCATTTTTTTAGCAATTTCTTCCTCTGAAGGTTCACGATTTAATTCTAGTGTTAATTGTCTTTGAATTCTAGACATTTTGTTAATTGTTTCAACCATATGAACCGGTACTCTTATTGTTCTAGCTTGATCTGCTAGAGCACGAGTAATTGCTTGTCTAATCCACCATGTTGCATAAGTACTAAATTTATATCCTTTATCGTAGTCAAATTTATCTACTGCTTTCATTAAGCCAATATTACCTTCTTGAATTAAATCCAAAAATAATAGTCCTCGTCCAACATATCTTTTAGCAATTGATACGACTAAACGCAAATTAGATTCCGCTAGTAATCTTTTTGCTTCTTCATCGCCATCTGCAACTCTAATACTTAAATTTTGTTCTTCTTCTAAAGTAAGTAGACTTATTTTTCCTATTTCTTTTAAATACATTCTAACAGGATCGTTTATATTAACATCTTTAGTAATTTCTTCGTCATCTAAAATAATAGGTTTATCTTCCTCAATTATTTTTTCTTTTTCATCAGTTTTATTGACAATATCTGTTTGACTAACTACTTTAATATCATTATCAACAAAAGCATTGTATAATTCATCAAGAGTATCACTATCAATTTCTAAACCTTTAAGACTCTCTGCTAATTCTTCAAAAGTAATAAAGCCTTGTTCCAAACCCTTTTTAATTAATTCTTCTTTTCTTTCTTCAAATGTTTTAATTTCAACCATTTCTACACTTCCTTCTTTAATTTTGTCAATTTATCTAACAATTCACATTTTTTATTAATATCAGTTTCTACCTTAATTTGTTCTTTGATCTTTTTAATATCCTCATTTTTAAAATATTTTTCTAAATAATTAATATATTCCATATAAATATCATCATTCATAGTTTCAAAATCCATATCAGCAATTATATCATTTATTAAATCTTTAACATCTATATTATTATCTATAAAACTGAGAAAATTAGCAACATTTATACTTTTATATTTTTTAGTATAATAAATTATTTCGTTGTACAATTCTCTTTCAATTGGATTTTTAAAAAAATTGATTCTATTTTTAAAAATAGCTAAATATTTTGAATCGCTCATTAAATATAAGAATATCTTATTAACGCAATCTTTATAATTATCTTTTTTTACTACTTTATTTTTATTTACTAATATTTTACTTTTATCTTCTTTGGCCTCTAGTTTTAATTCTTGCTTTAATACTTCATAATCTAAATTGTATTCATCACTAATTTTCCTGATAGTAACTTCTTTAGTAATGTTATCAAAATTATTTATATATTTAAGTATTTGATTTATATAATTGGATAATTCAATTGGATTATTGACATTATAGTTGTTTTTTAAATTATTTAATTTATAATCTAAAAAAGGTACTTGATGGTTTAAAGCTTCTTTAAATTGATTATTACCAAATTTGACTAGATATTCATCTGGATCCTTAGCACCATCTAATCTAAGTACAAATGTCTCAATATTATTTTTTAATAGTAATTCTCCATTGGTAATTGTAGCAGTTTCTCCAGCCTTATCACTATCAAGGAGCAATGTAACTGAAACTCTTAACTTTTTTATTAATTCAATCTGCTCTTTCGTAAGACTTGTTCCCATAAGAGCTACTACATTAGTATAACCATTTGCACACATTCTTATTGCATCCATATTACCTTCAACAATAATAATGTTTTTTAAATTTTTAGCAGTTTCCTTCGCATTATAATAATTAAATAATATATGGCCTTTTTTATATATAACAGTTTCTTTTGTATTAATGTATTTCGGACTAGTATCATCTTTATCTATTATTCTTCCTGTGAAACCTACTACTTGATTATATTCATCAGTTATTGGAATCATTAAACGATTAGTAAACTTGTCATAACCATCAACACCACTTATATTGATAAGGCCTAATTCATCTAACTCTTTATTTTTATATTTCTTACTTAATATGTTATATAAATAAGTATTATCATTAAGAGCATAACCTATTTTAAATAAATTACATGTTTTATCGTCAA
>CAZJEY010000051.1:0-5136 GCA_964545135.1 uncultured Mycoplasma sp.
CTCCTACTTCTAAAGCGTTAGTATTTAATATGCTTATAAAAAATAATAAAATCAACAATAAAACCTTTTTTCTCATAATCCTAACTCCTTTTGCTTTTTTGTCTTTCGATAAATATAAATACCCAAACTAGCACCAATTAGAACCATAACTAAAATAAAATATATTTTATTTTTTACTACAAATTCAATAACATCGTCATACCACTTATTTGATTCTTCTTTTAAATCTTCTTTTTTAACTTCTTCTTTAGAAATGTAATCATTATACTTTGTAAAAAATTGCTCTTCAGTTACTTCACTTGTAATAAACTCTTTACATAAATAGTAATCTGTATCCTCAGAACAATAAATATAATATGGATTATACATTGGTAAAGTTAAATAAAATGTTTTTAAAACTTCGCCCGGACAAGAACTTTCATCGCTACCATACAATTTAAAAGTATATTTTCTAATGAAAGATACATCATTATAGGTTATAGTAACTATGCCATCTACTAGGTCAGTATAACTTTTAGAAAATGTTTCACCAGTTTTTGATTCCTCACCAGTAATATAAACTTCTTTAGAAAGATTTGTAATATTTAATTTAAGTAAATATTCGATTGATACTGCTTCTGGATCTTCTGCTGGTATACCCAAATCAGATAATTTAGATGTTTTTTTAGCTATTTCATAATCAACTTTAACATTAGCAGCAATTTTATTTAAATTAGCTTTCTCTGTATATGTACACTCAGCATTAACTTCAAGATTACTTAATGCAAACAAAAATATATAAATTGTTAGAAAGGCAATAATTTTTTTCATATAATACCTACTTTCTTATATATAAATTTTAACATAATGGTATATTTTATTCAACTTAAAAATTGCATAGTTTATTATTTTATGTTATATTTAATTAGGAGAATTGGTTATGAAAAAAATAAAAGCTATAATAAATTTTGTCGTTGTTTTTTTTATATATTTACTTTTAAATACTTTATTAGCAAGTCTTTTTCAAAATGATTTAAATTCAACATCAAAATTGCTTAGCACAACTTCCTATATTACTATTTATTTATTATCGCTTACTATTTTTATTTTTATTTTTGCAAATAAGCTTATAAAAGACTTTTATCATATAAAAAAAGAAGATATAAAAATCGGATTTAAATATTGGATTTTAGGTATTACAATTATGGTTATCTCAAATATTATTCTTATGATATTATTAGGAGATACAACAGCAAATGAAAATAGTAATAGATTAATAATAAAGAATAATTTACCATTTGCCATATTTGCAATGAGTATTTATGCACCAATAGTAGAAGAATCTGTCTTTAGATTAAATTTACGAAATGTATTTAAAAACAAATACTTTTATGCTTTAATATCTGGATTATTATTTGGTTCTTTACATTTAATAGATGAATTTATTAATTTAACAAATCCGCTTTATTTATTTTATTTAATCCCTTATGGCATAATGGGATTCGTCTTTGCCTCAGCTTATTATGAAACCGACAATATATTTTCAAGCATAATTTTTCACTCAATCCATAATAGCTTAGCCATTTTACTCTTAGTTTAGAAGGTGATTTATGAAAAGAATTATAAGTATTTTAATATTAATTATTTTCCTTATCTTTATATATGGTAGTTATTTTAATACAAAAGGTTATAAAGTAAATGAATATTTTGTCGAAAGCGACAAAATAAAAGAATCTTATCAAGAGTTAAAGTTTCTTCATTTTTCTGATATTTTATATAAAAGTACTACTACTAAAGAAGATGTAGAAAACATAGTAAATGGCATAAAAAAAGAAAATGCTGATGTTATATTTTTTACTGGTGGATTATTTTCTAAAGAACATAAACCAACTAATGATGATATAAAAGATTTAAAAAATATGTTAAAAAGTATTGAAGCTAACCAATACAAATTTGCTATTATTGGTAATGATGATGAAAAATATATAGATGAATATAAAGAGATTATGGAAGATGCCAACTTTATATTATTAGATAATTCTAATTACTTATTATTTTATAAAGATATTCTACCCATTAATATTATTGGTATTAATGACATAAATAAATATGATGAAATAAGTAGTGATACTTCACCATCTTATACCATAGTTTTAACTCATGAACCTGATAATTTTTCAGTCCTTAAAAATAAAGACGTTGATTTAGTTCTAGCTGGTCATAGTTTAAATGGTCAAATAAGATTACCATTTTATGGTGGATTATTAAAAAGAAATGATTGTCAAGAATACATTGATAGTCATTATCATTTAGATAATAAAGAATTATATGTTACCAATGGATTTGGCACTATTAAATATAAATTAAGATTATTTAATAAACCCTCTTTTAATATATATCGTTTAAAAAATAGTACAGCAAAATAGTACTATTTTTTCTTTATTGAATCTGAATTAAATGTTTTAATTTCTTCTAATAGCTTTTTTTGGTTTTTTAATACTTCATTAATATTTTCATATAATTCTTCTAATAACAATTCACTTTTTAAATCAACTCGATAGTCGTTTTGATTTCTAATACTATCTTTTTTTACTTGTCTATTTTGGCTCATCATTATAATTGGTGCTTGTAATGCAGCTATACATGATAATAAAAGATTTAAAAGAATAAATGGATATGGATCAAGAGCTTTTAAACCAAATAAAAAGTTAATAAAAATCCACAATAGCAAAAACAATGAAAAACAAATAATAAAGGTCCAACTGCCAACACACTCTGATACTTTGTCTGCAATGATATCTCCTTTAGTTCTACTTTCATCTTCAGTTTTATCAACATCAATAAGAATTGAACTATTAAACATCATATCAATTAATTCTTTTTCATTTCCTTCAGTTAAATCTTGATTTAATAATTCTTTTATAATCTTTTTCTTTATATCATTTTTTGCCACTTTTAAGCCTCCTATTCATATTATCAGCAAAAAAGGAGCATTTATGCTCCCTTCAATTTTATAGATACTCAAACACCCTAATATTCTTTTTTAATTTTTCAATTAAATCTTCAGGCTCATACTTACTAAATATTTTAACAAAATTACTATGATCCATCAAAAACGCATCATAATATTCTAAAAATAATTGTTGATAATTAGTAACGCCTAATTCTTTTAAATATTCTATATTAGCACAAACTAATTTTTTATTATCTTTAATAGCATCAATTAATTTTTTAGGAGAGTTATTTAAGAAATCTGCAATATCTTCTTTATTAAAATCATATTTTTCTAGAAATTTCATTATAAACTCCTTCCTACATCTTCAAAACTAACTAATTCATCATTATCAACATCAAGATTCATAAATTCATTAGATAAGGCTTTTCTAGTTTCCTCTAATTCTTTTCTAATTTTTTCATAATAGTCAATAGATTCATCTTTTTCTTCTTCCTTAGTTTCTTTCTTAATATTATCTATTGGTTCTAATACTTCTTCTTTCTTTACATTAGGTTCAACATTTATCATTTCAACTTTATTTGTAACATTATGTAATTCCAATTCATTTTTCCATAATGTTGAACTACACAAAAAATCTTTATAACTTCCATCTTCATTTTTATATGGTATATTATTTTGCTTACAATAAGTTAACCTTTTGTATACATCAATAGCATTCAAATTGATTCTTGTTGGATCTTCTTGAAAAAAATCTTTTTCACCAATTTGATCCATAACACTAAATTTATTTTGAATTTCCTCAATAGAATTTAATGTAACTTTTATTTGACTTGCTTTTGTAATAAGTATCCCGTTTTGTTCTAATAATTTCAATAAATCATTAAGTTCTTCTAAAGTGCTAAGAGCAAGACTAGGCATAAATTTAGCTAATTTCTTTTTTTCTTTTTCATCAAAATTTTTAGTAATTAATTCAATCTTTTCTTTCATCTTAAATCCTTTCTAATAAGCTATAAGTGGAACATTTTTAGGATCTAAGCCACCACTCACTAATTTATCTATTGCATTATTTAATTCATCAATATTATATTTAATTAAAACATTAGGATTTAAATAAACATCAGTTGGTTCTTTACCAATTTCTATTAATTTATCAATTTTAGTTTTAAACTCTTTATCATATAGAAATTCAATGTTTTCAACAAATATAGATTTATCAATACCTAATTTATTAGCATAATCAACATTATCATTTAAAATTTCTTCACTATAATTTGCTAAAATTTTACTTAAATCATTATTAGTAAATTCAAGATAATCAAAGCCTTTTTCTTTAAGTAGTTCTATTAATGTTTCTTTAGGACTCAATTTTTTTTCTTCATTTACCTCTTTTGCTTCTTGAAATACTTCAGAAATTGATTTGCCGCTTTGAGCACTTAATTTATATTTTTCATCATATTCAAATAAAGCATCTTCTGGGAACATTAATATTTTTGCAGCTTCTCTTTGCTCATTTTCATCAAAATCAAATTCTTTCAACAAACTTGTAATCGAATCACGAGTAATATTTATACTACCATCTAATGCTAGTTCAAAATATTCATTAAGTCTTTTTTGGTTAGCTAAAGCTTCATTTTTTCTTATTCCCAATTCTTCAATAGTAGTAATTGCTTTATTCATTTCTTCTTCAACACTTACTAATTCTTCTTTTGCTTTTTTTGCTTCATTACCAACTTTTTCAATTGTTATCGGTAAATTTTCACTAACTTTTTGACTAATTTTATCAGGATTAAAATCTATATTTAATTTTTCTAAAACCGTATTAAAATCTTCTGACTTTATATTACTTAATGCTTTTTTTAATTTTTCTCCTTCTTCAGCAAGTGTAGCTTCTTCTTTTGTCAATTTCTCTATTTTATCTTGAAGAAGTGCTTTTTCAGCTGTTGTTCTCTCCTTAGTTTCACTTGCTTTAGCTTTTTCTTTTTCCATTTTAGATAGAATTACACTATCTTCGCCACGTAAATTATATAACTTATCTAATAGATTTTTTATTTCACTTGTTAACATTTTCATGATTTTACTCACTCCCTTTTATTATACATATAAATTATAGCAAAAACATTTATGTTTGTAAACATAATGTAAGCCTTTTATTACTTCAAAAGGTAAATGTAACATTTTATATATTATTTTTTAAACTTGCA
>CAZJEY010000052.1:0-5102 GCA_964545135.1 uncultured Mycoplasma sp.
GTTAAGAAAGAACTTGGTCAAGAACCAAATAAAGGAGTAAATCCTGATGAAGTTGTTGCTATGGGTGCTGCTATTCAAGGCGGTGTATTAACTGGTGAAGTAGATGATATCGTATTACTTGATGTAACACCATTATCACTTGGTATTGAAACTCTTGGTAATGTTATGACAGTATTAATTCCTAGAAATACAACAATACCTACAAGTAAATCACAAGTATTTAGTACAGCAGCAGATAATCAACCAGCAGTAGATATTCATGTTTTACAAGGTGAAAGACCAATGGCTTCAGATAATAAAACTCTTGGTAATTTCCAATTAACTAACTTACCTCCAGCTAAAAGAGGCGTTCCTCAAATTGAAGTTAAATTTGATATTGATGCTAATGGTATAGTTAATGTTACTGCTAAAGATTTAGGAACTAATAAAGAACAATCAATTACAATTACTTCAAGTACTAACTTAAGTGATGAAGATATTGAAAAAATGGTTAAAGAAGCTGAAGCAAATAAAGAAGCAGATGAAAAGAAAAAAGAAGCTGCTGAAGTAAGAAATGAAGCTGATTCAATGGTATTTGCTACCGAAAAAGCTTTAGAAGACTTAGGGGATAAAGTTACTAGTGAAGATAAAGAAAAAGCAGAAGGCTTAATTAAAGAAGTAAAAGAAGCTTTAGAAAAAAATGATATTGAAGATATCAAGAAGAAAACTGAAGAGTTATCAAAAGTTGCTATGGATTTAGCAGCAAAAGTATATCAAAATGTAAATCCTGAAAATAGTACTGAAGAAGCTACATCTAATGATAATAAAGACAGTGATGTTGAAGAAGCTACATTTGAAGAAAAATAATAGAAGGTTCTAGGTAACTAGAACCTCTTAACTAGTTAAGGAGATTTTTTATGGAAGCAATGGATAGAAGTGCATATAAAGAAAATAAATGGAAAATAGAAGATTTATATCAAACTGAAGCTGATTTTGAAAAAGAATTAAAAGAATTAGAAAAATTAGTTTATAAATATCAAGATTATCGAAATAAGATTTTAGAAAGTAGTGATACACTATTAGAATTTTTAGAATTTGATACGGAATTTAGTAAAAGATTAGAACAGCTATTTATCTATGCACATATTAATAATGATAGTGATACTAGAGATAGTCATTATCAAGAATTATATGGTAAAGTAATTAATTTAAATACCATATATAATGAATTAACTTCTTATGTAGTACCAGAGTTATTAGAAAGTGACTATTCCTTAATTGAAAAATATATAGAAGAAAAAGAGAAACTAAAGGAATATGAAAGAACTTTAAAAAAGATTTTTAGAGAAAAAGCTCATGTATTAAGCAAAGAAGAAGAAAATATAATTAGTAGTTATTCTAAATTATTTAATATGCCCGATGAAATAGAAAGTATTTTAACTGATTCAGATTTTACTTATGATGATATAGTTGTTAATGGTAAAAAAATTACTTTAACTGAATCTAACTATAATAATTATATAAGACATAGTGATCGTTCGGTAAGAAAAAGTGCATTTCTATCTTTATATAAAACATATAAGAAATTTAATAATACTTTAGCAGCAATTTTAAAAAATGAAATAGAATTACATAATATTAATGCTAAAGTAAGAAAGTATGATTCTTCTCTTGAAGCAAGTTTATATTCTGATGAAATAGATTCTAAGGTTTATCATAATTTGATTGAATCAGTTCATAAAAATTTAAAACCATTATATGACTATTTTGATTTTAAAAAAGATTATTTAAAATTAGCTGATTTTCATATATATGACACATATACCGATTTGAATATTAAAGATGATGAGAAAATTAGTTTTAATGAAGCAAAAGATTTAGTTTTAACAGCATTAAAGCCATTAGGTAAAGAGTATATAGAAGATTTAAGTAAGAGTTTTACGGATGGTTGGATAGATTCAATTAATAATAAGGGTAAAAGAGGAGGAGCTTATTGTACTAGTTGCTATAATGTTCATCCTTATGTCCTTATGAGTTATGAAGAATCATTAGAAGATGTTTCTACTTTGGCTCATGAACTTGGTCATGCAATGCATTACTATTATGCTTGTAAATATCAAAACTATCAAGACTATGCTTATTCAATCTTTGTTGCCGAAGTGGCTAGTCAAGTTAATGAAATATTACTATGCCGTTATTTACTTGATAATACTACAGATAAAAACGTTAAGATCAAGATTATAGATAATTTATTAGGTAAATTTAAAAGCACAATTTTTCGTCAAACTATGTTTGCCGAATTCGAATTATTTATGCATGAATATGCAAACGCTGGCAATATTTTAACTAAAGATGTTTTAAATGATAAATATTATGAATTAAATAAATTATATTATGGCAATAATGTTGTAGTTGATGAAGAGATAAAATATGAATGGTCAAGAATACCACATTTCTATTATAATTTTTATGTTTATCAATACGCTACTGGCTTTGCTGCTGCAGTAAAAATAGCTAATCAAATATATGCTGGCGATGAGCAAATGAAAAATGATTACTTAGAATTTTTAAAATTAGGTGCAACTTTAAATCCAATAGAATCATTAAAGGTAAGTAATATCGATATAACTAGTGAAGAAGTAATAGATGATGCTATTTCTTATATGAAAGAATTAGTAGAAGAAATCAAAAAATTAAGTAAATAGAGGTGAAAAATGAAAAAAGATTATTATGAAGTATTAGGTGTTTCAAAAAATGCTACTGATGAAGAGATAAAAAGAGCTTTTCGTAAACTAGCTAAAGAGTATCACCCTGATATAAATAAAAGTCCAGATGCAGAAAGTAAGTTTAAAGAAATTGGTGAGGCTTATGCTATACTATCAGATAAAACTAAGAGAGAACAATATGACCGCTTTGGACATGCTGCTTTTGAACAAGGCGGGCCAAGTGGTTTTAATGCTCAAGATATTGATTTAGATGATATTTTAAATAGTTTCTTTGGCGGAGGTTTTTCTTCATCATTTTCGGGATTTTCTGGTTTTGGTGGTAATTCTAGTAATAGAAGAACTAAAGGTGAAGACTTACTTGTAAGAGTGAAACTTACTTTTGAAGAAGCTATTAGTGGGTGTAAAAAAGATATAAATGTTAATGTTACTGAAAAATGTGAAAATTGTGATGGACATGGTGGTTTTGATGAAGTAACTTGTGCAACCTGTGGAGGAAAAGGAGTTATTGTTAGCGAACAAAGAACTATTTTTGGGGTAATGCAAACTCAAAAAACTTGTCCAGATTGTAAAGGAAAGAAAAAAACATATAAAAAAGTATGTCCAAAATGTAATGGTGCTGGTCAAGTAGTTAATAATAAGACATTAACTGTAACTATTCCTGAAGGCGTAGATAGTGGTTATCGCTTAAGACTTTCTGGTAAAGGCGGTGCTGGTATTAATGGTGGTGCTAATGGAGATGTTTATATTGAAATAATCGTTAGTGAACATAAGTATTTTGAAAGACATGATGATGATATTTACTTAGAAGTACCATTAACTATTACTGAAGCGGTTTTAGGTTGTAAAAAAGAGATACCGACAATTAGTGGTAATGTAATTGTAGATATTAAACCAGGTACTCAAAATTACACAAAATTAAAATTAAAAGGTAAAGGTGTCAAATCTCCAAATTCTCTGGTAAGAGGAAATATGTATGTAGTAGTTAATATCATAATTCCTACTAAGCTATCAAGAGAACAAAAGAAATTATTTGAAGAACTTAATGATACTGAACTAGATAATAGTAGTGAATTTAAAGACTTTAAAAAATTTGTAAAATAGTTGCTAACAATAGCAACTTTTTATTAAACTCTTCATTTGTTTTTTTAATAAGTTGAACCAAAAATTGACAAAAATATGCTTCTTTAATATAATTATAATAAAGAAGGAATTGAATATGATTGTTAAATTAAAGATGAAACCTATATATAAATCTCTTTTGACTTTAATTGCATTAACCATTATTATTTTGTCTATAATTGGGATAATGTATATAGTTTATGATGATATAAAAAACAGAAGCTATGATGTAGAAGTTGATGGCAATTTATCAATTAATTATAAAGATGGTAAGAATTTTGAAGTTGCTAAAAGTGCTGAATTTGTTTTTTCAATAGTAAATAATAGTGACGATATTAAGTATTATGATATTAGTTTGAAAAATGTTACTGATAAAATCAATTATATATTATATGATAATGATAATAAAGAAATAAAAAAAGGCACTATTAAATATGGTAATGAATTAATAATAAGTAATAAATTAATCGAACTTCAAAATTCTGTTGAATATAAAATTAAGATTACTAATCAAAGTAAAAATGATAATGTAAGAGGAAAAATTGAGGTAAAAGTAAACGAAGAAGTAGTAGTTAATTTTGCAAAAACGATACTTAAAAATAATAAGATAAATGAGGTGAGTTTAACAAAAATAGGTGAAGAATTAGGTACTAGTAATGAAGGACTAATCAAAGATCAAGATGACTTAGGTACTACCTATTATTTTAGAGGAAATGTTGTAAATAATTATGTTAAATTTGCTAATTTTTTATGGCGAATTGTGAGAATAAATGGTGATGATACGGTTAGATTAATTTTAAATGATTTAACTGATAATGTATCTAATATTTATGCAGAAGAAAGTACTGATTTTGAATATAAGAATTCTAATTTAAAAGAATATTTAGATATTTGGTTTCAAGATAATATTCAAGATTTTGAATCATATGTTTCGAATAATAAATATTGTAGTGATGTAAATCATAATGATGCCTATATATATCAAGCAAATACTCGTTTAAAAGTTAATAATATACCGACATTTACTTGCTTAGGCGCTTCTTATAATAGTAATATTGGCTTAATAAGTGCTGATGAAGTTATTCTTGCTGGTGGCAAAATAGGGGTAAGTAATACTAGTTATTATTTATATAATAGTGATATTGAATCAGAGTATTTTACAATGACTGCTAGTTCTGGTACAGAAAAAAATATTAAAATGTTTGGTGTTAATAGTAATGGTGCAGTAATTGAAGATATTGATGCTAGTTTATTTAGAGGAGTAAGACCAGTTATTAC
>CAZJEY010000053.1:0-4766 GCA_964545135.1 uncultured Mycoplasma sp.
CATCTCTACCTCTTCTTTCTACAATATAGACCTCTCTATGTTTTAATTTTAATACATGGTTTATATTATTGTCAATGATAATTTATACTATTTGACATAAAAAACATTTATAGTTTCCTATAAATATCTTTTATATTAATTAAATATACCTAAGAAATAATGCTTTTTACCTTTTTTAATTAAAACTACTTTGTTATCAATAGCATTATCTTTAGACATTAAATAGTTTATATCTAATACTTTATTATTATTTAAACTAATTGCACCACTAGTAATCATTTCTCTAGCTTCTCTTTTACTAGAACATACTTTATCATCTACTAAAGTATCTACTAAAGTTTTTCCCTCGATTAATTCAACTTTTGGGATATCTTTTAAATTATTGATAATATCTGTACTATTTAATTCTAATATCTTATCTGTAAATAATGATTCACTCATATGTTTTGCTTTTTCAAATTCATCTTTACCATGAATAAAAGTAATTATTTCTTCAGCTAATCTTTTATGTGCAAGTCTTTTTTCTGGCTCAGTATTATTACTAATTTCTAACTTATCTATTTCTTCTTTTGGTAAGAATGTTAATCTCTTTAAATATTCAATTACTTTAACATCTTCAACATTTATCAAGTATTGATACATTTGATATGAAGTAGTTTTATTAATATCAAGCCATAAAGCTTCACCACTTTCACTTTTACCAAACTTAGTACCATCTGCTTTAGTAACTAGTGGTATAGTAAGACCATAGCACTCTGCACCATGAATCTTTCTAATAAGTTCAATACCTGCAGTAATATTTCCCCATTGATCTTGACCACCAATTTGCATTGTTACTCCATATTTTTCATATAACTTTAAGAAATCTATTGATTGAAGAATCATATAAGAAAATTCTGTATAAGTAATACCAATATCTAATCTTCTTTTTACAGTATCTTTATTAATCATATAATTAATATTAAAATGTTTACCATAATCTCTTAAGAAATCTACTGCATTCATTTCTAGTAACCAATCAGCATTATTAACAATAGTAATTTCTTCACCCATAATCTTACTTATTTGTTTTTTGATACATTCAATATTATGCGCTACTTGTTCTTTACTAATCATTGGCCTTTCTACATTTGGTTTAGGATCACCTATTAAACCAGTTCCTCCTCCAGCAATAATTATTGGCTTATGACCATGTTCAAGTAATCTTTTAGTCATAGCAATAACAGATTGATAATGACCAATATGAAGTGAATCTCCAGTAGGATCTATCCCTATATAAAAAGTTAAACCGCCATTATTTATTTTTTCTATTAAATCAGGGCTTGTTATATCATTTACTAGTCCCCTATACTCTAATTCTTCAAAAAATGTCATAATATCTCTCCTTCTAAATAAAAAAAATCCATAAACTAAGGACGAGTAAATACCCGCGGTACCACCTTAATTTATGAATATTTCATACACTTAAATCTTAACGCGATTAACGAATTAACTCCAGAGTTGTAAATTCCTTCAACATTAATTTAATTTATTATATCATATTATTTAATTAAATCAATTATTAATAAAACTCTTTATTTAAATTTTGTTCGTATTCATCTAAAACTAAATCATAAATTTTATTAACTTCATCATATTGTTTAATATATTTTTTACACATACCATCAAAATCTTTTACGATTGTATCTTTAAAATTATCAATAGTTACTTCTTTTCTTCTTATATATTGCTTAATAATTTGTTCAAAAGCTTCTTTAGGATTTATTTCAATATCTAATTTTTCACCAGATTCTTTATTAGTTAAAATGCAATAATTTAAATAACTAGTAAGATTTAAGCCATCTATATAGTTAAAATCACTTTCACCTTTACTTTGAGCAGCTTTTTCTAACTCTAAATCATTAAGTAGTGCCTCTAATTTTTCCCATAATTCCAAACATTTATTTAAATCTGTATCTTTTAAGATAGCATTTGTTTTTCTAATTGGACTTCTTACTGGTTCTGCTCTTTCTAATTCTTTCATAATGGTACTAGATTTAAATCCTACAACTATGGCATACATATTTTCAACTTTTTCTAAAATAGTATTAATATCTAAATCGACATTATTATCACTTTCTTTTAAAGTTACCTTTAATTCTGTATCATAAGTATCATTATTAATTACAGAAGAGGACCTATATTTTATTTCACGACCACTACTAACTGCAGTTGCTCCCATATTTTTCAATTTATCTAAACGATAATTTAAAAAATAATGAAGATTTTCTACTAAGGAATGAATAAATCTATTTTCATATAAATCATATGTTTCTTCTTTATAGACATTTAATACTTTTAATGGTTGTGGCATCCCATCTTTATCAATATCTTGAATTAGTTGTGTATTTTGTGCTAAATGCTTAATACTTTCTTCTGTAAACTTTTTAGCTTTCTCTATAGGAACAAGATTTTCCTCAGATTGAATAAACCTTCTTGGATTTCTAATAATATTATCTAAATAAGGTATATATTCATTAAATATATCTACCCAACTAAAATCTGTATTATCACTATTGATTAAAATATCGAGATCACTTTTAGTTGATGTAACAAATGATTTAAAATCTTGTTCGTCATATTTTCTAATATCAAATTTTTTCATGATTCACCTAAATCATTTTCTTAAGTCTATTTAAGTAAGCAATACACTCTTTCATAACATTTTGACCAAATAATTCATCTAAATAAGCAATAAAGCCATCTATTTCATTTCTTACTAAACCAAGATTTAATTGATCAAATTTTCTTAAGATTTTATTAGCAATAACATAATCTACACCTTCTACTTCAGTTGCACCACATGCAACATAAGCAGGAACGAATTCAGTTAATTGCTTAACAATACGATTACCAAAAGCAATTCTAAAATGTTCAATAATATATTTATCAACAAGACCTAATTTATCTAATACTTCTTGACTAACTTTATGATCAGCTTGCGCTCTTAAGAATAAATCTCTCATATGGGTATAAGTTACATCTAATGGCTTAGTTTCTGGAGCATCAAATGGATCGGCTTTTTCATCAATGTTAATTGGCATAGCACGGTCATAAACTTTATCAGTAATCATAAATGTCGAGTCATCGTTATTAATTGTTCCAATATACCACATATTTGGTGGAATTACCAATTTACCTTCTTTCATATTTTTAGGGTCATTATCCCAACCACTTGGTACAACTGATAAAATACGATATTCTTCTTGAGGCATTTCTAGTAATGATAACATTTCTGCAAAATAATATTCAACACGAGAAATATTCATTTCATCTAATACCCCAATAAATATTCTATCTTGATATGTTGCTTCATACATTTTAACTAAAAGGTCTGTTTCATTAAATCTTTTAGTAAATTCATTAAAGTAACCAAATACTTCAGAACGATCACGCCATGAAGGTTGAACTGGACTAATACAAGCATCATTATTTAAGAATTTACCAAATGCATAAGCAAGTGATGTTTTACCTGTACCAGAGATACCTTGTAAAATAATTAACTTATTAGAAGCAAGTGATGCAACAAATAATTTAATTATTTTTTCAGGATAATATAAATGTAATTGATTAGCAGAGAAGTTTCTAAACATAGTACAAAATTCATCTAAAGTAATTGTATCATTTGTTTTAGGAGCCTTATAACTTTCCATTGCTTCATCTACTTTAGCTAAACGATTAAAACGACATTCGCCCTCTTTTAAAGCATTAACAATATTACCATCTTCATCATATTCAATGTCGCCACCCTCAGGATTTAACATTTTTTCATAATTTTCTTTTTCATCTTGATATTTAATAATATCTCTATTAAGCATTTCTACTTGTTCCATTAAAGTTTCTTGATTACTAATATTCTTACGATATCTTATAAATCTTTTTACTCCTTTTACTATTAAATAGATTATGGCTGCATAAATAGCAAGTAATACTAAAATAGTAAGAATTACTAATATCCAAGAAGCACCACTCATATCAGATGAATAATTTTTTATAATTTCAATATATTTTACAATATTAAATGAATCTACTATCCAATCTAATATAGCTTCTAAAACTTTAATAAAACCTTTAAATATTGGAGATAAAAACTCCAGAAAAAAATCTTTAAAACTAGTCATTATGATCTAACCTCTTTCCTTTCAAATAAATAATTTATATTATCATTTATTGTTATAAATTTAACATTGTTTTCAATAAATCTCTTTTCATCTTTTTTATTTTTATTCCAGAAGCTTTTATTTACAACAATTGTTTTATCTTTCAAAATGCTAACATCTTTAACCTTTTTATTATCTTTTAAATAATAAGCCATATCTAATTTAGTTTTATATGTTTTATTAAGATTATTACTTACTAGAAGTATTTTATTATTTACTCCTTTATTAATAGAACAATTATTTATTTCTTTTAACACCTTGTTATCAACAATACCTTCGTTTAATACATATAATACTTTATCTATTTTTTCACCATTAATCTCATTATTTAAAAGTATATTTAGTCTTAATAATTTATAAGTTATAAGGACTAATCTTTTATCTGCTAATTTATCTTCATATACTTCATTAACTATATCATTATCATAATTAACTAAATCTGTTATGCGAAAATCATAATTAGTAATATATGTTGATATTTCATTAATTAGTTTAATAAAATTAACTCTTAAATCATCTTTTTTTAGTAAACTAAATATTTCATTTTGTTTTTTATTAAGATATTCT
>CAZJEY010000053.1:4776-5045 GCA_964545135.1 uncultured Mycoplasma sp.
TAAGTTTAACTTTCTAGATTTCTTTTTATATTTAATAAAACTTAAACCTATTATATTATTTTCCAAAATATCTTCTACTTCATCTTTACGTAGTGTTTCAAAAGATAAACGATAAATATCAATTGTACTTTCTAATAATACTGTTATAAAGATTAAATTTATAAAATTATAATTACTCATAATATACTTTGGTTTATTAAAAGTATTTAAGACAATTTTAAATAATCTTATATCTACTTGATTTAATAAATTTTCATCTATTTCAAAAA
>CAZJEY010000054.1:0-4975 GCA_964545135.1 uncultured Mycoplasma sp.
ATTGAAAATCTTTGGTACCTACTATTCCTAGTTTTATATACAATTACTGCATTATGTATTTTCGTTGTTTTAGCAAGAGGATTTAATAAAAAATATTTATGTGAATAAAAAATGTTGAAAACTATTTAGCTTTCAACATTTTTATTTATTTATTCAGCCAGATTATATTTATTAACTATAAATACTCTTTTAGCATCTGTATTAATTTTGTATTCTAGAATTACATCATTTTTATCATTATTTGTTAAAGTTGTAGTAAATATGATTTCAAAACCAACAATACCAGTATTTGAGGTATTCATAACAATATTAATTGTTCTATTTAATGCAATTGTACCTTCAAGTTTAAGATTATCCAAGTCTTTTTTTAACCTTTTGGTTTCATTTGCAAGCATTGTATTGACATTTTTACTAGTTGTCTCATCTTGATATAGTGCGGGATTTAATGCACAGGAATTATTAGTTACATCGGAAGCTAAAACATAATTTGTTGTATCATATGTGTTATCTCCGTATTCGCAAGCTTGATTAGTAGTTTCTTTACCATTTTCAATTATTAATTTTGTTTTTTTGACAATTTCGTTTCCAGAATTATCATATGCAATTATTTTAATTTCATATGTACCTTTTTTCATAAAATGCTCATAGTCAATTATTTCATTATTATCGTTTTTGGCTTCATAATATTTATAATTACAAGGTTCATTACTATTATCAGTACAAGATTCAATAAAGTCTTCAATATTATAAAATTTAAATGGATTAAGACTTAATTCTTTTAGTACTAGTACTGGAGCCTTTGTATCGACAACATTTAATTTAGAAGTAAAAGATTCTTCCCCGGATTTAATTGTTATATCGTATTCTCCTAGTTTGCTAGTAGTAAAACCCTCTGGATAAGTAATTACTATATCTTTTAAGTTAGGATTTTTATTGTTAAAGAACATTTCATCAGTAACAGTTTCATTTATTTCAATTGATACTGCTTTTTTAATTAATAAATTATTATCTTTTTCGTTGTTTTTATTTTTAATAATCAAAACAATCAATATAGCTAAGATTATCAATAATATACTACTTACAGTAATAATTGCTATTTTAATTGTATTTTTTCTTTTGTTTTTTACTTTCGTATTAAAAAACTTTTTCTTTTTTGCCATTTTTAACCATATCCTTTAACTATAAAAATGATAACATAAAGTTAAAAAAAAGCCAATATATTTTTAACTTAGCAAATAGAGTTTATTAACTATTGTAAATTTTCGTGTAAAGTTAAATAATGAAATAGTCTTTTTATTGACTTGTTAGCAATTCAAAAGTATAATGGGATTATAGATAGACAGTGTATGTTTAATCTTGAAATAAGTATGGAAAGGAGTAATTATGAAAAGGTTTTTAAATCTAACTGTTGTTTCAATAGCTGTGTCAACGCTATTTATAGGAGGAGTTAATGCTACTAATTTAACAGAACAAATAACTGTTAATGATAGCCTGGAAATCACAACTATTGAAAAGAGTTATAATGCTGAAAATGATGTTAATGAAATGAAAGTAATCGTTACGGCAAATGAAGACATTATCTCAAGAGTTCTTGGACATGTCGCAGGAAATAGTAATAGTCCAGCCTTATTAGGTAGGTATTATTTTGAATTTAATCCTAACTTAGATGGAACAGGATTAACGTTTAAAAAGAATAATAAAGAATATACTGGTACTTTAGCAGATGGAATTGCTGCAGTTACACCAACTATTGCTGGTGAGAGTGCAGTAAATTACTCAAGAGTTTGGCTAGTAGCTCTTAATGTTCAATATTTTGATAATGTATCAAGCACTTGGAAGGATATTACTAATACTTCTAGTGGTGGAAAAAGTGTTGGTCAAAATTTAGCTGAGTTATTAGGTGTTACTCAATCAGAACTTGTTTATGGAACTAACTTTAGATTCTATATGCCTGAAAACACTTCTAAAATTTATGGTTGGGAAATTTTTGAAAATGGTGTAAGTACAAATAAATATGAATATTTAAATGTTACTTATGAATTAAAATTTCCTATAACTGGTATAATGAATGGAAGAGGTTTCTATTATACTGACCTTGTAAGAGCTTTAAGAGATGGTGTTGAAAAAGTAGCTATTAATAAAGATTTGACTCTAACAGATAGCGTAGCCGTACCAGAAGGTATTAAATTGATTATAGCTGACGATGCTAAATTGATTATTCCTAAAGATGTTGAATTATTAGTTCCAACATTAGAAAATCTTGAAGGCATTGAAAACATCAATAAAGAAGGTTCAATATTTGTTGGTGACAAAGAATTATTCTTTATTAAAACTATTGCACCAGCAAATGGTAACATTGCAGTAGATAAAAATACAGCAAATGAAGGTGATGAAGTTACAATTACTACTACTCCAGCAACTAATTATAAATTAAAAGCATTAAAAGTTGTTAATTTAGCTACTGGTGCTGAAGTTGTAGTTACTAATGGTAAATTCACAATGCCAGCTTCTGATGTAGAGATTAGTGCTGAATTTGCTGTTATTGAAACTGAAATGTCTCCAAAAACAGCTGATATGAATTTAACTCTTGTAATGGGTTCAATGTTAATTGCTGGTCTTGGAATGGCAGTATCTTATAGAAAATTAAAAAACAGATATTAATTAAAAATTATAAAAGGATGAATCATTTGTATTCATTCTTTTTTTGTTATAATTATTAATTTTAGTTAATATTAATTAATTGAAAGGGTATTTTAACAAATTATGCCATTTTAATTGCAAAAATAAGTGTTTTATGTTATTATCTATATTGCAATTATTATTGCATGTTATGTGGGAGGGAAATTGCGGAATGCCCAATACCACTAACACGAAAAAATTTATAGGAGGTGTTTTCGTGGCAAAAGAAGTCGTAAAAAGAATAAAACTTGAAATTGAAGCTGGAAAAGCTACCCCAGCGCCACCAGTTGGAACTGTTTTAGGTCCAGCAGGAATTAATCTACAAGAATTTTGTACAAAATTTAATGACGCGACTCGTGAAAAAATGGGAGATGTAGTTCCTTGCGAAATTTCAATATATGATGACAGAACATTTGATTTTGTTTTAAAAACTCCACCAGCAGGATTTTTATTAAAGAAAGTAGCTAAAATTCAAAAAGGAAGTCCTAAAGGTGCTAATCAAATAGTTGCTACAATTACTGAAGCTGACTTACGTCAAATTGCTGAAACTAAGTTACCAGATTTAAATGCTTATACTGTTGAAGAAGCTATGAACATAATTGAAGGAACAGCAAGAAATATGGGTATTGCTATTAAAGGACGTAATGATAGCGAATTACAAGAACAAGCAAAAGAAGCATTGGAAGAAGAAAAGGAACAAGCTAAACGTGAAGCTGAACTTGAAGCTTTAGAAGAATCTGCTTTAAATGCTCAAAATGAGTCTGTAGAAGTACCAGTAATTGGTGACGAAGATAAAGAAGAAGAATAATTTATATTAATTAAATAAAAGATCCGCTAATTAACCACAGTTAGGAGGGAAAAAATTGAAAAAACGTAGTAAAAAATATGTGGAAGTTTCTAAAAATGTAGAAGCAAACAAACTATATACTAAAGAAGAAGCAATTAAGTTAGTTAAAACTACTTCTACTACAAAATTTGATGGAACTGTTGAAGTTGCAATAAAACTAAATATTGATGCTAAAAAATCAGATCAACAATTACGTGGCTCATTAACAATGCCTCATGGAACAGGTAAATCAAAAAAAGTATTAGTAATTGCTAAAGGTGCTTTAGCTGAAGAAGCCAAAAAAGCCGGTGCAGATTATGTTGGTGATAATGATTTACTTAGTAAGATTAAAGAAGAAAATTGGTTTGATTTTGATGTAATGGTTGCAACACCAGATATGATGCCTGAAGTTGGAAAAATTGGTAATATTTTAGGGCCTAAAGGATTAATGCCAAACCCTAAAACAAATACTGTAACAACTAAAGTGGCAGAAGTTGTAGAAGATATCAAAAAAGGTATGGTTTCTTATAGAAATGATTCATATGGAAATATTCATACTATAATTGGTAAAGTATCATTTGATGAAAATAAATTGTTAGAAAATTTAGATTATGTAGTAAAAACAATTTATAAAGCAAAACCACAAGCTGTAAAAGGCGTATTTATTGATAAAATAAGTATATCTACTACTATGGGTCCTGGAATTAAAGTTGATAAAAATTCTTTTGACTTTTAGTTAATTAAGATATATAATAACTTAGAGAAAAGAAAAACCGAAGACAGTAGGGAAGTAATTTTAAAAATCCTACCGAGGGGAGACTTTAACTTTATTTGTTTTAGCTTCCCTTGTTGGAAGCTTTTCTTAATATATAAGGAGGAATTATGGCAAGCGAAAAAATTCTTAATGAGAAAAAACTTGTAGTAAGTGAAATCGTTGATAATATAAAAAATAGTGAATCTGTTATTTTATTTCAATATCAAGGATTAAGCGTTGCTGAGATGAGTGAATTAAGAAATAAACTTAAAGAAGTAAATTCAACAATAAAGATTTATAAAAATACTCTTTTAAAAAGAGCATTAGATGAAATTAATATTGATATGAATGAATTTCTTGAAGGACCAAATGCAATATTGTTCGGTAGTTCATTACTTGAACCAATCAAAATAATTTCTGAATATGCAAAAGATCATGATAAACTTGATATTCGTGTTGGTATTATTAGTGGTGATGTTGCTAGTTTAGATGTTATTAAAGATTATGCAAGTATACCATCTCGTGAAGGATTACTTACTATGTTAGCAGGCGGAATGATTCAATATGTTAGAGATTTAGCAATTGGCTTAAATCTTTATGCCGAAAAGTTAGAGGGAAAGGAATGATAATATGGCAAAAATAACAAAAGAAGATTTTATTAGTGCATTAAAAGAAATGACTATTCTTGAAGTAAAAGAATTAGTTGACGCAATGAA
>CAZJEY010000055.1:0-4916 GCA_964545135.1 uncultured Mycoplasma sp.
AAATGATTTACCGATAGATGAATCTGAAGAACCAGAATTAAAAGTTATTAATAAAGACTTAGAGGCTTTAAAAGAAATAAATGATGATATTGTTGGTTGGTTAAAGGTGAATAATACTAATGTTGATTATCCTGTTGTTCAAGGTGAATCAAATGACTACTACTTAGATAAAAATCTTTACAAAGAAAAAGATCCTAGTGGTTGGATATTTATGGATTATCGTAATAATCCAAAAGAACTTAGTCAAAATACAATTATTTTTGGGCATAATATGTATTATAGTGGAATAATGTTTGGAACTCTTTATAAAACAAAGCAAGCAAATTGGTATACCAATTTAGATAATCAAATAATTACTTTTAATACATTATATGAAAATATTGAGTGGCGAATTTTTTCACTATATGTGTTACCTGTTACAAATGATTATTTAATTGCTAATTTTAGTACCGAAGAAAAATACCAAAATTTCTTAAATACTATCACTGAAAGAAGTATTTACAATTTTGGTGTTCCAGTAAGGACAAATGATAAAATATTAACACTTTCTACTTGTTCTAATAATGGAAAAAACAGATTAGTTATCCACGCTGTAAGATTAGATTGATTCTAATCTTTTTTTATTTTTTCACTTATTATATCTAAATTATTCAATAATCTTAAATTATCTTTATCTAACTTTACTGCTTCTTTAATATATTTATATGCATCATTTGTTCTATCTAATTTATAAGCGCAAATACTTAATAAATCATATATAAAAGAATTCCAGCAAAAATCTTCATTAATATAATCTTGACTTCTTGATTTAATTTTTAAGGCTTCATTTAAAATATCATAAGCATTTTTATAATCTTCTAATTTATAATATAAATAACCTAATTCAACATATCCTTCTCTTAATTTTGGGGCTTCCATAATAGCTTTTTTATACCAATACATAGCTTCTTCATTATAATTTAACTCACTATAGCTTCTGGCAATGTATCGCATTGAAGCTGCTCTTTCTTCTTTCCAAGTTGCATTTTGATGATTTAAATGTTTATGTAATGTTTCTATACATTTTAAATGTTCATTATTATACATGTACTCTCTACCTAGATAATGTAGATTACGATCACTATCTGGTTCATCAATTATGCTTTGTTCTAATAATTTTAAATAGTTACTTCGAGATTTATCTGGATCAGGATAATGATTTAAAACTATTTTATTACTTGTTGCTTCTTTTCTTTCATTACATTCTAATACTTCATGGATCATATGAACCCATTTAAAGCCATGCCTACTATGAATTTTACTTATATATAATGTTGTAGCGGGATTACCATATTCATCAAATGAAAAATTAAGTTGATATTTAACACAATTAATTTTGTTACTCCAAATACGTTCTAATTCCCTTCGCCATCCTTTATCAAATACTTCATCTAAATCTGTACAAACACAAATATCACAATCCTTTGGAACCATTTCTAAAGATTTATTACGTGCTACATCAAATCGCCATGGTATTATTTTTTCTTCTTTATAATTAACATTAAGTTCTTTTAAGATGTTTTGTGAACCATCAGTACTTCCCGTATCCAAAACATATATTTCATCTGCTTCTTTCATACTTTCATACCATCTTTTTATATGTTTGCTTTCATTTTTGCATATCGCATAAACACAAACTTTATATTTATTCACTAAAAAATCACCTGTAATATTATATGCTAAAAAAAATAGAAGTTTCCTTCTATTTAGTCTTACAAGTATAACCTAATGTTGTTTCATATAAAGGTTTTAACGTTTTATATGAAATAAATTTATCTTCACCATATTGAGTTTTTAAATTAGCAAGATCAACATCACTTACCATTGTTATTGTTAGTTTTTCTTTGTCAAATGCTGCAACACCTTCAACATTATTAATTTTTACCTTATCATTTTGTTTAAATTCTTTATATAATTTATCGAATTGTTCCGCATCTGTGAATGTATAAACTATCTTTTGAGTTCCAAAATTTCCAAAAGCCAAGCCACCATCTGCAGCATTTGTATCCAAAATACCTAAAGTATGAGTTAAAGTCATAGTTGCATTTAAATCTTCTAGGTTTTGTGCTTTAGATTCACATTCGTAGTATGCTCTTATTTTAGAAGTTAGAACTACTAATTTTCCTTCTACTTTAACTTCGTTATTATTTTCATCTGTTACTACTATGCTTACTGTCTTTTCTCCAGCTTGAGTAGTTAATGCTGGTACAGATGCTGTATCTTCAAATTCATATTTACAAGCTGTATTAGCACTACAAATACCAATAAACTCTTCTGCTTTTATTTCAGCATTTATTTCTTTATAGACAGTTACTAAAGAAACAACTGGAACTTTAGTATCAGCAACTAATATTTTACCATATTGCGTAACAGTACCACATTTAATTGTGTATTTATATTCACCAACTTGAGAAGTATCTACACTACCAGTATCTAAAATACAATTACTTGCATTTGTACCATTTATTGTAGCATAATCTTCTATATTTGTTGATATTTCATCATTTAATTCATAAACAACATCTTTTGTCGTAATTGTTATTGCAGGTGTTTTAGGTAAATTTAAATACCAATAAACTGCTCCACCAACCGCTAATAATAAAACAATGATTAATACAACAAATAATGTTTTATTCATCTTTTTCTTTCCTTTTGGTTTATTTGCATCCGGATTATTATTTACTGGAGGTATTGTTCCAATATTATTAGGATTATCAAAGCCAATAGTTGGATTAACTCCCCCTAAATTCATATTATTAGGTAACGGATTAACATTTTGATTTGGTATTGGCTGATTTACTCCCTGATTAGGCATTCCAACATTAGGCGCTGCTGTATAAGCATTTCCTTCTTGATTTATTGGAGTTACTCCTGGATTATTATTTTGTAGCGGAATATTTGTTGGGTTTGGTTGGTTTAATGGTTCAGTTGGCAATGGATTAACTGAATTTGGATTTACACCAACTGGATTTACATTTTGCACACCAACATTTAAATTTTGATTTGGCATTTGACCACCAATATTTTGTTCCATAGTGCTATTATTGTTTGCATCTGGTACAATTACTTGATCCATTGGATTTATTCCATTTAAATTTGGATTAGTATTTACGGGATTATTTCCCATAATATTAGGATTATTTACATTATTTAAATTATTTTGATTTTCATTATTCATAACTAGTCCTTCTCCCTATTTTATATATATTACAATTATATCTTTAATTAAAGTATTTTGCAACTAATTTTTTAAATTCTTCGCCTCGAGTCTCAAATCTGTCATATTGATCCCATGAAGCACTTGCTGGCGAAAGCAAAACAACTTCCTCACTTTTAACATTTTCTTTAATTTTTATAACTGCTTTTTCTAGTGTTTTGACATTAAACGCTTCTTTATTGTTTTCTTTAGCCCAACTTTCGACTCTGTCACTGACTTCACCTACTGCGTATATACACTTAACATTTTTTAAATAGTTATTTAACTCATTAAAGTCTTGGCTTCTTTCAAAGCCCCCAAGAATCAAATGAATTGGTTTATTAAAAGAATTAATTGCAATAATTGTACTAGTAGGATTAGTAGCTTTACTATCATTATAAAATAATATTTTATTATATTCTTTGACAAATTCTAAACGATGTTCGACTCCATTAAAGTTTTTTAAAACTTCTTTTATCACATTTTTATCTAAATTAAATTCATTCATTACTAAAAGCGCTGCCATAATGTTTTCATAATTGTGTTGCCCTTTTAATTTTATTTTATCTAAAGAAATAATTTCTTTGCCATCCACATATATTATATTATTATCTAAATATGCATCTATGCCATTAAAATATTTTTTATTGCTTTTAATATCTTTAATTAAATTAACTGAATCTAAATTATTATAATTAATTATAGCAATGTCTTCTTCATTTTGATTACTAAAGATTTTTTTCTTTACATCCTTGTATTTTTCATAACTACCATGAAAATCTAAATGTGTAGGACACAAATTGGTTAATACTGCTATATCAGGTTTAAAAGTCTTTATATCAAATAATTGATGATCGCTTATTTCTAATACTAATACATCACCAACTTTAACGTTTTCTACTAAATCACATAAAGGAATTCCGATATTTCCTCCTAAATGAACATTATCCATTATTTTGCTTAATAATTTATAAATAATTGTTGTTGTTGTTGTTTTTCCATTTGAACCAGTTACCGCAATTATTTTACAATTTGGCAAATATTGATAAGCTACTTCCACCTCATTTGTAACATAAATATTTTTAGCTATTGCTTCTTTAATTAATTTATTAGTAGGAAGAATACCTGGACTTCTAACAATTAAATCAAAGTCACTAACATTTACACCTGTTTCTAATTTAAAGCCAATATTATACTTATGAAATTCTTCTTTTAAAGTATTATCTAATTCTTTTTCATCTATTATAGTAACTTCATTATTTTTGCTTAATAATTTAGCAACACTTTGGCCACTTTTACCAACCCCATAAACCAAAATCCTTTTATCATTATACATAATAAACCTCCTTTATTTACAATACTCATTATAATTAAATGTACCTATTTTATTGCTTTCAAAGCCATTTTCACTAATTGTAATTTTGTTTTCAATAAGTTCTAAACCATCACTACTTACTTCAAAATAATAGATATTATTATCTAGGTAAATCGGATAGAAAATATTATGATTATTTATATTATCGATTTTACATTCACTTATGTTTTTATTACTAAATTCATCAATTTTTATACCATCTAAATTATACATAATTAAATTGCTATTATAATTATTTCCAAATCTTCTATCCGACAGGTATAGGATCACTGCGCTGCTGAGCAATTGCAGGGTTTTTCCCAGGGA
>CAZJEY010000056.1:0-4893 GCA_964545135.1 uncultured Mycoplasma sp.
TCATAGCATCTCTACTTGCAAAGTGAATTAAACTTTCAATATTTCTTGCCGGACACAAAGGATTTGGACAATAATAATCTACTTGTTCCTCTTTTTTTATTAACTCTGTATGACATATAGGGCATTTACTAATCATTACAAAATCTTTTTCAGTACCATCTCTTCTTTCCGTAATAGCACCTGTTACTTCCGGTATTACGTCTCCCGCTTTATGAATACTAACTATATCACCTATTTTTAAACCTAAGCTATTAACAAAGTCTTCATTATGAAGTGTTGCTCTACTTATAGTAGATCCCATTACTAATACTGGCTCTAATACAGCATTAGGTGTAATTTGACCAGTCCTTCCAACTGTAAATACAATATCAGTTAGTCTAGTTAGAACATCATTGTTAGGAAATTTATACGCAGTTGCCCACTTAGGATATTTAGCAGTAAAACCTAATCTTTTTTGGTCATTAATATCATTCACTTTAATAACTATACCATCAATTTCGTAAGGAAGATTATCTCTTTCTTTTGTCTTTTCATCTATAAAATTAATTACTTCATCAATATTATTTACTAATCTATTATTAGGATTAACTTTAAATCCTAAATCTTCCATAAATTTTAGAGCATCTATATGTTTATCAATATTATAATCTAAGGGATTTGGTAAATGATAAATAAAAGTACTCAAATTCCTTTTCGCAGCAATTTTAGAATCTAATTGTCTAACACTACCAGCAGCTGCATTTCTAACGTTTTGAAGCGGCTCTAAACCAGCATTTATTCTTTCTTCATTAATCTTAGTAAGAGTACTTTTATCCATATAGATTTCTCCTCTTACTTCAATATCTATTGGTTTATTTAATTTTAAAGGAACACTTTTAATTGTTTTAACATTATGAGTAATATCTTCACCAACTACACCATCACCACGAGTAGCACCACTAACCAACATGCCTTTTTCATACCTTAATGATACGCTTAAACCATCTATTTTTAACTCACATACATATTTTGGGTTAATGCCTTCTTTTTTTATTCTATTATCAAATTCTCTTACTTCTTCTTCATTAAAAACATTACCTAGAGAAAGCATCGGTATTTTATGTGTTACCTTTTTAAATTTATCTATTACTTCACCACCAACTCTTTTAGTAGGACTCGTACTAAAAGAATATTCTGGATATTTTTCCTCTAAATTAATAAGTTCTCTTAAATATTTATCATATTCTTGATCAGTAATAGTTGGATTATCTAAAACATAATAATTATAATTAGCTTCATCAATTATTTTAGTTAATTCATTTATTCTTTCTAATGGATTCAAAAGTATTCCTCCTTAATTTAAGCCCATAAATCTTCTTTATAGTCACCTTTTTCTATTAAACTATTAATACCATTTTTTAATTCTTCTAAGTCTTCACGATAAGTCATTCCATACCATTTACTACTAGTTTTAAGTAGTTTTACTTCACTCATATCTTTTCTTATTGTATCTAAAAGTGCCGCTGGCAGTCCATATTCACTAGTTAATGGATTTTTCATATGTTCTAGGAAAAAGACAAAATCACTTTTTATATAATCAACTAAAGACTTATCAACTCCCATTAAATTCATTGAGACTGGTGTATCAAATTCTATTTCATAATATTCATCTGTTTCAAGAGGATTAGCAATAATTTTACCCATTTCATTTTTATCAATAGAACATTCTGTAATACTTACTAAATTACCTTCTTCATCACTTTCACATACTCCTCTTTTAACAGCACCATTTTCTGTCATAGTATTTCCTACGTGATAAGCAACTATTCCATATTGATTTTTAGCACTTTTGCTATCCTTATTTTTAAAGAAATCAGCAAGCACTAAAAATGCATCTTTACCATAGAAATCATCTGCATTTATAATGGCAAAATCGCTATTAATAAACTCTCTTGCTGCATATATAGCATGCGCAGTTCCCCAAGGTTTAATTCTTCCTTCTGGTACACTATAACCATTTGGTAAGTCATCTAACTTTTGAAATGCATATTCAACTTTTATTTTTTCTTCTATTCTTTTACCAATAGTATTTTTAAACACTTCATAATTTTCTTCTTTAATTACAAATACAACTTTTTTAAACCCTGCTCTAATAGCATCATAAATACTATAATCTAAAATAAATTCTCCATGAGGACCAACTGGTTCTATTTGTTTAAGTCCTCCAAATCGGCTACCCATACCAGCAGCCATAACTACTAATGTTAATTCATTATTCATACTACTTTCCTTCTTTCTTTATTCCAGTATAATTTTTTAAAAATTTCTTTATACCAAATCTTTTATTAAAAGCAATTGTCACAAATCTATCATCTACTCCAACTACAACTCCTCTTCCAAAAGATAAGTGTGTAACAACATCTCCAGATTTATAACTTTGCCCATCATCATTATTATACAACATTTTACTATTAATTTTTATTGAATCTTTACTAGTATTATCAATTTTTTCAATTAAGCTACTTTCTATTTCATCAATAAATCTACTAGGTACATTCATCATTTCTCTACCGTATAACATTCTTCTTTTTGCATTTGTTAAATATAATCTCTCTTTAGCACGCGTTATACCAACATAACAAAGACGTCTTTCTTCCTCTATCCCATTTGGTTCATTAAAACTATTTTGATGAGGAAGTAATCCTTCTTCCATTCCTACCATAAATACTACTTTAAATTCAAGTCCTTTAGCAGAATGTAAAGTCATCAGAGTAAGAGCATTACTTAAGTCTTTGTGTTCAGTTATATCTGCTATTAAACTAATTTCATCCAAGAAATCTTCTAAGTTTACACTACCTGTTTCATTTTGATAACTTTCTGTAATACTTCTAAATTCCATTAAGTTTTCTAATCTTAAGTTATTTTCTAAATTATCAACTTTTTCTAGTTCATCTTTCATACCGCTTTTAATTAATATTTCATCAATTAATTCCGTTAATGATAAATTTTCACTTTTCTTAGTAAGTTCAATAATTAAATCTTTAAAGCCTTGTTCCTTTCCCCCAATAATTGCATCGAACATACTAATACCTTCAATATTAGCCATCCGTTCAATATTTTCAATAGTTTTAAGGCCAATACCTCTTTTAGGTTCATTAATTACTCTTTTTAAAGAAATATCATCATTATGATTAGCTATCAATCTTAAATAACTAATTAAATCTTTTATTTCTTTTCTTTTATAGAAATAAAAACTACCCACTACTTTATATAAAATATTTTTCTTTATACAACCTTCTTCAAACAAACGACTCTCAGCATTAGTTCGATAAAAGATAGCAATATCTGAATATTTATAGCCTTCATTAACTAAAGATTCAACTTCGTTTAAAACAAGATTTACCTCTCCCAGTCCATCATTACTTCTTAAATACTTTAACTTAACTCCATCACCTAAATCACTAAATAAATTGACTTCTTTTCTTTCAATATTATTTTTAATTACTGAATTAGCAGCATTTAATATTGTAGTAGTACTACGATAATTTTGATTTAAAGTTATTACTTTAGCATCTTTATAATCGGATTCAAAATTTAAGATATTTTTATAATTTGCTTGGCGAAAACCATATATTGCTTGATTTTGATCACCAACTACAAAGATATTCCGATACTTTTCACTTAATAATCTAACTAGTTTATATTGAACCTCATTAGTATCTTGATATTCATCAATTAAGATATATTTATATCTTTCTTGGTATTTATCTAACATATATTTATCTTTCATGAATAATTCTACTGGCAATTTTAATAAATCGTCAAAATCAACAGCATTATTTCTTTTTAAAACCTTATTATATTCATAATATACTTTTACAGCTATTTTTTCTGGTTCACTAGTCATAAATTTATTAATTTGGGCATCATTCAACATTTCATTTTTAATAAAACTAATTCTTCCTCTAATATAATTAGGAGAATATATTTTAGGATCTAAATCAAAATCTTTTAGTATTTTCTTGATAACAGTATTAACATCATCTGAATCAATTATCGTAAAATTTTTACTTAATCCACATTCTTCATAATTTTCTTTTAATACTCTTAAACCAAAGGAATGAAATGTTCCAACAAAAGAATATATATCACCAACTAAATTATGAATTCTTTCTTTCATTTCCCTAGCAGCTTTATTAGTAAATGTTATAGCCAAAATATTACCACTATAAACGCCATTATCTATTAAATAAGCAACTCTTGTAGTTAATACTTTAGTTTTTCCACTACCCGCACCAGCAACTACTAAGCAAGGTCCATCTATATGCATAACAGCTTCTTTTTGTTCTTTATTTAAACTTTTTATATAGTCCATATTACCACCAAAATAATTATATCATAACCATTTGATTAACAAAATTAAAGATACATCTTCTTTACATAAAAAAAGTTCAAATTATTGAACTATTCATTAATAAAATTTTTATTACCTAACATATTTTCTATTGCATAAACACAAAAAATAAAATAATGCTCTTAACAGCAAATTTTAATTATGCAATACTAACTTTATCTTTTTTTAGAATCAAATGCTTCGAATAATGCAATAACATTTGCCCATACAAATGCAAATGGTTTTAAGCCCATAATGGTAAAACTACTTTTTTCTTTAAAATCATTTTTATTATATTTAGTATTAATTATAATAGCTTCTAATATTCTATTTAAAGAATTATTAATTATTTTTATAATTTCATCTTCATTAAGAGAGTTAATATCATACTTACTATCTAATATAATGTCATTACCTTCATTTACTTTTTCAATAATATATTTTTTTAAATTATCAATTATATGATTAAATATTATATAATTATAATCTTTACAATAATTAATTAAATATTTTACATCATT
>CAZJEY010000057.1:0-4885 GCA_964545135.1 uncultured Mycoplasma sp.
ATTTCAGGGGGTTTTGGTTGATCAACTCTCACCTTTGAATTCGTAAGAGTATAATCGAAAGGTTTGGCATAGTAGGTAATTTCTACTATGCGAAGGTTTGAGCATAGTAATCTCGGACTACTATGCTATATTAATCTTACCTTAAGTTATTTTTTTTGTCAATTACCAAATTTAGAAAATTGGTTATTTGACACTTAATTTATAAAAGTAATTTTATTTATGGTTTCTTGATAATAATCAATGCTTTTATATTTTTCGTTCTCAATAAACTCTTCGCTATCTTTTTTTGCCTGTAACAATATTTTATAGTCTCTTTTTAAATCGGCAATTTTAAAACCAATTTCACCACTTTGTTTTATACCAAATATATCTCCACCCCCTCGTAATTCAAAGTCTTTTTCACTTATATAAAAGCCATCATTACTTTCTTCTAATATCTTTAATCTTTCTAAGTCGTAATTACTTATTAAGTAACAATATGCTTCTTCATTACCCCTACCAACACGTCCGCGAAGTTGATGTAAAGTAGCAAGCCCAAATCGCTCTGCATTATAAATAATCATCATAGAACTATTCTTAACATCAATACCCACTTCAATTACTGTTGTCGAAATCAAAATTTTTGTTTTGCCATTTTCAAAATCCGCCATTATTTTGCTTTTTTCTTCATTTTTTAACTTACCATGTAAGATTTCGATTCGAACATTAGGAAAAGCCATGGAAAATTTTTCCTTTAATATTACTACACTCTTTAAATCTAATTCATCATTATTTTCTATTAAAGGTGATACAACATATATCTGGTGCCCTTGCTTTAATTCTTCTAACATCTTATATAAAACATCTTTTATTTCTGATTCTTTTTTTATAATCGTTTTAACATTTTTTCTACCAATTGGTTTATTTTTTATCATTGATATATCTAAATCACCATAAATAGTTAAAGCATATGTTCTAGGAATAGGAGTAGCAGATAAATATAATACGTCAGGATTTACTCCTTTTTTTTGTAAACTATTACGAGCGTTAACTCCAAAACGATGTTGTTCATCAGTTATTACTAAACCTAATTTATCATAGTTAATGCCTTCATTAAACAATGAATGAGTACCAATAATTATATCTATTTCATGATTTTCGATTTTCTTATATATTTTTTCTTTTTCCTTCTTAGTCATCTTACCAGTTAAAATACCTACAACAATATCTGTATTTTTAAATAAATTAACACAATTATCATAATGTTGACTTGCCAAAATCTCAGTTGGTGCCATCATTGCGCTTTGATAACCCGACAAATAATTAATATACATTGCTAAAAAGGATACAATAGTTTTACCACATCCTACATCACCTAGGAGTAACCGATTCATCCTAAATTCACTAGTTAAATCTTTTTGAATATCATTCAATGCTTTTAACTGATCACTTGTAAGTTCAAAGGGAAGAGTCTCAATAAAAGCATCAATATTAACATTGTCACGTTTTATTCCAATTACTTTCTTATTAAATTTTTTTAAGTAATTTATTTTAAACATAAAATCAAACAATTCCTCATATATTAATTTTAATTTTGCTTGTTTAATTTCTTCCATACTTTTAGGTTGATGAATATATCTTAATGCTAAATCTTTTGAAATAAAATTATATTTTTCATTTAAATAGTTTGGTATTTTATCTATCACTGAGTAATTCATATCTAAAGCAGCAGTAATTATTTTAATTAAAGTTGCTCTTTTTAAACCCTCTGTTAAATGATATATTGGTTCAATCGAATTGTTAGAACAATTAAATTTAATATCACTGGCAGTAAAAACATTTTTGTTTTTATCATATTTACCAATAACAATTATTTGGATTAAACTTTTTAAGTTTAATTTTAAAAATGCTCTATTAAAAATTACTACTGTTATCACTTTATTATCTACTAATAATCTGAAAGACATTTTATTTAAGTTTTTCTTTATATATACTACTTTAGGATTTTCTAGAATTTGCCCTTGTATCACCTTTATTTCATTATTATCATCTAACGAACCAATCTTAATAAAATCATAGCGATATGGATAATAACTTAATATATCGTCTATTGTAACTATCCCAATTTTTTCTAATATTTTTTGGCTTTTAGGTCCTATACCATTTATATTATCAACATTCATATCTACACCTGAAAAAATTATAACACGATTTTACAAAAAATAACAAAAAAAGGTTGACAAAACCCTTTTTATCGATTAGTATAAAACTCACCAATTTGCAAAAAGCAAGTTGGTGCTAGTATCACACTAGTCAACCCCTTTTTATTCTTTGGAACCGTCTTTATGGCGGTTTCTTTTTTATTTTATTAAATTTTTGAAATAATTATAACGTTTTATAGCGTTATTTTTTTGTTCTTCCAATAAACTTGTAGCTAAATTTTCATTTTTTATTTTTAAACTTCTAAATCTAACTTCATTATCTAAAAACTCATTGTATTTATCAAAATCTGGTTCTTTATTATCCATATATAATTTGTCTTCTACAGGATTATATCTTAATAATAATGTATAACCAACTTCTACTGCTTTCTTTGCTTCTAAAATACTACAACTCATTCCGCCCTTTATTCCATGTTCGACGCATGGTGAATATGCAATGATAATTGCTGGGCCATTATGTTCGTTTGCTTCTTTAAAAGCCTTAATAGTATGCATGAAATTGCTACCTAAAGATACTGAAGCAACATAACAATTAGGATAATTCATTGCAATTTTAAATAAATCTTTCTTACCTGTTCTTTTACCCAAATCAGCAAATTCACATACTTGACCTACTTTACTAGATTTACTAGCTTGACCGCCAGTATTTGAATATACTTCACTATCTAAAACTAATATTTTAATATTTTCATTACTAGATAATACATGATCAATACCTCCAAAACCTATGTCATATGCCCAGCCATCTCCACCAACAGCCCATACAGATTTTTTAGGTAAATATTCTATTAATTCTTTTAAATCTTTTGGAATTTCTTTATTTACAATTTCATTTCTTACTTTTAAAGTCGCTTCATAATTATCAATATTACTTAGCCATCTGTCATACAAAATTTGAACATCAGCAGTAACTGAATCATAAGAATTCATCATAATATTCTTTATTCTTTCTCTTTTCATCTTATAAGTTTGATACATTCCAAATGCAAATTCCGCATTATCTTCAAATAACGAATTTGCCCAAGAAATTGAATATGGTGTTGATGGAGCACTTCCTCCATAAATGCTTGAACAACCAGTTGCATTAGCAATTACTAATTCATCACCATAAAGTTGAGTTAATAATTTAATGTAAGGTGTTTCTCCGCAGCCAGCGCAAGCTCCACTAAATTCAAATTTACTATGTTCAAATTGACTTCCTTTAACACTAAATTTATCTAATTTACTCTTATTATCATGAGTATCAAAATATTTAGTTACTACCTCCCTATTTTCTTTACTACCTTTACCAAAACTTAAAGCATTTGTTGGGCAAATATTAATACATAAGCCACAATTTGTACAATCTTTTTCACTTATTGCTAAATAGAATTTCTTTTCTCTGTCTGTAATACTATCTTTTCCTAATTCATCTAGAAGAAGAGGCCTAATAACTGCATGAGGACATACTAAACTACATTGGTTACATTCAATACATTTATTTCTATCCCAAACAGGAACAAATTCACTTATACCTCTTTTTTCATATTTTGATAAACCACAAGGAAAAGCTCCATTTCTATATGGCATTAAATCACTTACTTTTAAATTATTTCCCATTCTCTTATTAATTTTTTCATAAATGTTTAATTCTTCTGTAATAGTATCGTTATTATATGTAAAATTTTCTATTATTTTTAAGTTATCCAAAGCAGAAGCAAGAGCATTAATATTGTTAGTAACAATTTCTTCCCCCTTGGTAACAAATGTTTCTTTTATTCTTGAGCACAATATTTCATACGCATCTTTTATATCGAATAAGTTAAGAATGATTAATTCTAATATTTTATTAATCTTTCCCTTAATATTATTTTCGCTTGCAATCTTACTGGCATCAATATAATATACCTTAATATTTTTTTCTTTTATTATTTTTTTATCTTCATCCCTAATCAAACTATTAATTTCTTCTTCATTTTTAGAAGTATTAATTAAAATAATTCCATCTTTTTTTATATTGCTTATCATATCATATTTATGAAAATACTCATCTTTAGTTACTACGACCATTTTTGGACTTGTTATATAGTATGGAGCATTAATTTCATAATCACTTATTCTTAAATTTGATACAGTCACGCCACCACTCTTTTTAGAATCATATTCAAAATAACCATGAACATATTTGTTTTTTTCTTCATTTACAATTTTCAATAAATCTTTACTAGCAGACACCATGCCATCGCTACCAAATCCGTATATTTTTAATTCAATAGCTTTTAAATCAATATCTATATGTTTATCTTTTAAACTTAAGTTAGTCACATCATCATTAATACCTATAGTAAAATTATTTTTTAATTCACCATTTAGCATTTCAAAAACCGCATTTATTTGACTTGGCGTAGTATCTTTACTTGAAAGCCCATATCTGCCACCAACTATTTTAATATCCGTATCATTTAATGTACATACCACATCAAGATATAATGGTTCTCCTGTACTACCACTTTCTTTAGTTCGATCAAGCACTGCAATTTTTTGAACAGATTTTGGTAATACGTCTAAAAAATATTTTTTACTAAATGGACGATAAAGATGAACATTAATAAGACCAACTAAATTGCCTTCACTATTTAATTTATCTACTACCAATTTAATTGTATCAGTAACACTACCCATAGCTACAATAATATTTTTAGCAT
>CAZJEY010000058.1:0-4834 GCA_964545135.1 uncultured Mycoplasma sp.
ATGTAGCATGGGAAAATAGTGATATGTATATAGGCTTAAATGGAAGTTATTTCTTGACAAACGCAACATATGATTATCTGCAAAATAATACGTGGTTAAATAAAATAGAAAATTGGACATGGAGTGCAGTAAATACAAAAACAAATAGTGATAGTGGACCAGACTATTATAGTATAACAACACAAGAGATGTACTTACATGAGATGAATCGAAGTAGTAAGAGTAGTAGTATAGGAGAATGGAGTACACCAACAGCAAAGATAGGGTTAATGTATGCCAGTGATTATCAAATGAGCTTAGGAAGTAGTTCACTAAGTTATACAGGAAGTTCGAATGCATCGACCTTAAAAACAGGCTGGCTACATCAAAGTAATAACGATACAACAGCAAGTGGATTTGAATGGACAATAGCAAGGTATGGCCAGAGTTCCGGCAGTACGAATGATGCGCTTATTGTATTCTATAACGGCGATGTGAACTACAACTACGCGGCCGGCGGGTGTGCAGTCAGGCCAGTCTTGTATCTAGGATCTAATGAAAAAATTTCAAGTGGAAGTGGGGAATATAGTGATCCATACATCTTGGGAATGTAAAAAACTAAAAAAATTCGCCGCTGTCGGCAGAGTCCGACCGGCGAGGCCTTTGTTTTCAACATTTTTTCTGACAGATGTAAATAAATAAAAAGATAATGGTAAACAAAAACTGCCTTAGGTTGGTGCTCTAGCACCGACCTAAGGCGGTTTTTATGGCTCTACGCGATTTAGTGGGGAGTTTTTATATGGACTTTTTTAGTTAAATTTAGTACAATATTGATATGAAAAAGAAAGTTATTATATATAGTTTTATTATTATAATTATAGATTTAATTAGTAAATCAGTTATTGATAAACTTTTAAAAATAAATGAAACAATAAGTGTTATTAATAATTTTTTTAGTATAACAAAGGTTTTTAATAGAGGAGCATCTTTTAGTATGTTTATTGGTTATAGATTATTATTTATATTAATTGGCATAATTACAATTGTTATATTATTTAAGTATCTAAATAATTTTAAAATAAATAATAGAAACATTTTGGCTTTTTCATTACTAATAGGTGGAATAATGGGTAACTTAATAGATCGTGTTATTTATGGTTATGTAGTTGATTTTCTTGATTTTAATATATTTGGTTTTGATGCACCTATTTTTAATATAGCAGACACTTGTATATGTATTGGGGCTTTTCTATTATTTTATGCCATTATGAAAAGGGAAGATATAAATGAAATTGATAGTAAATGAAGGTGGAATTAGAATTGATAAGTATTTAGCAATGAATACTGAATTTTCAAGAGAATTAATTACTAAAATGATCAATGATGGTTTTGTTATGGTTAATGAAGGCTATGTAAAGCCAAGTTATAAAGTGAAAGAAAATGATGAAATTATTCTTGATGAATCTTACCAAGTAGATACTGAAATATTACCAGTTAAAATGGATTTAAATATAGTTTATGAAGATAATGATATCATGGTAATAAATAAGCCATCGGGCTTAACAGTTCATCCTGGTAATGGAAATTTCAATAATACATTAGTAAATGGTTTAATGTATTATACAAATAACTTAAGTAATGTTGGTGGTGAAGTTCGCCCTGGAATAGTACATCGTTTAGATAAAGATACAAGTGGTTTAATGCTTGTTGCTAAAAATAATAAAGCTCATCAAATACTTGCTGATGATTTTAAAAATAAAAGAGTTTATCGCGAATATTGGGCATTACTAGTTGGAAAATTTCCTAGTACTACTGCTCATATAGATGCTCCTATTGGAAGGAGTAAAGAAGACTTTAACAAAATGGAAGTTATGGAAGGCGGTAAAAGCGCAAGAACAAATATTAAAGTATTAGAAAGATTTAATGATTATACTTTAGTAAGTGTTGTTTTAGAAACGGGTAGAACACATCAAATTAGAGTTCATACTTCCTATATAGGTTATCCTGTTTTTAATGATCCAGTATATACTAAAAAAGAATGTAGTGAATTTGGACAATTCTTACATTCAAAAGTTATTAGATTTAATCATCCTATTACGAAGGAAGTTATGGAATTTAATAGTGAACTACCAGCAGAAATGACAAATTTTATTAATAAGTTAAGGAAATCAGAGAATAACTAAATATATATATAGTAATTAAGAAGTAGGGTAATGATAAAAGTTGATAATAATGAAGCTGCCTTTTTAAATCTCTTAGAAGATAAAAGGCACTAATCATTAAGAAAAATGCTAATATGACTGGATATATACTATAAGTATATAATGCATAGAAAATAATAATGCCAAATAGTAATATGTAATTAGTTAATAAAATAAATAATGTGTTGTTATCTAGTTTATCTAATAAAATTATTTTCATGATAGGAATCATAATGTAAATTATAGAAAATAGGAAAAATAAGTAAAATAGTTGCATAATCTCACCTCTTTACTAAATATATGAAATAGAGTAAAATAATATGAGAAGGAGAATTTAATGAGTACAATAATTGAAAAAAAAGATCAATTAATTATGAGCTTAGTACATTACTTTGTCACTATAGAAAATTATAGTCCAATAAATGTTCAAGGTGTTAAAGATGAAATATGGTTAGAAAATTTAGAAGCACCTTATAAAATAATAAGAATTAATTCAAAGTATATTCATAATGATGAACAATTTGAAATAGATGAACATAAAATGGAGTATGTTATAAGACAAATAAAGAAGAAAACATTATCTTTAAAGATGAATGCTTTAAATATTTGTTTGGATGTAAATGAAAGAGTTAAAAATAGTGATAATAAAATTATTGAGTCAGTAAGAGTAAACTCAATTAATGATGTAAAGAAAAATAAATTGTTAAATGAAATATTTCCTAGTATTAAAAATAAATTGTTTAATAAAACAGATAATATTGAAATGATTATTGATGTTACTAATGACATTAATAGGAAAACAGAAGCGGAAAATAAAAAATATGAAAGAGTTTTTGCTCCTAAGAAACCAATAATTACTAAAATAATTATTGGAATATGTATTGCTTTATTTTTAGTGCCAAATATTGATATAATACTTGCTAATAATCGAGCAAGAGTATTAGATGGTCATATTTATCTTTTGTTTACTTCGGCATTTATTCATGCTAATCTTGCTCATTTACTTGTAAATATGTATTCTTTATATATAATTGGTGAGCAAGTAGAAACCTATTTTGGTAAATGGCGATTTTTGTTTATTTATATAGTTAGTGCTGTTAGTGGAAGTTTATTAAGCATTGTATTTAATAATGGCTATTCGGTTGGTGCTAGTGGGGCTATTTTTGGCCTTCTAGGATGTTTACTTTATTTTGGCTATCATTATCGTCTTTATTTATCAAGTGTTTTAAAAAATCAAATAATACCAATTATTTTAATAAATCTATTAATAGGATTTATGGATCCAAATATTGATAATGCATGCCATATAGGTGGCCTATTAGGTGGTTATTTAGCTACTATGATTGTTGGTGTACCAGAAAAGAAAAACAATACTGAAAGAATAAATGGATTAATTGTACTTGTACTTTATATTTTATTTATATTATATTTATTGTTTAGATAGTATCACATAAATGTGATATTTTTTTATTGCAATATCATTATCATTTTGTTATTATAGTTGTTACTTGGAGTGATAAAGATGCAATATGCAATGTTAGATAATATTACTTATGATTACTTGTGCGAAAATTTAAGTGAACTTATAAATTATTTAAACAAAAAGAAAATAGTGGAAGCAGTTATTATGTTAAATTATTCTTCGACTTTTGATGAATATGTAGATGTTTCTGATATAATTATCGATTTGATAATTTTAATTAATGAACATAATTTGAAACAAGAAGAAAAAATATTAGAAAAAATTTATAATATTATTGAAAATATTCAAATTGTAACAAACATAAGTATTGATTTTAAATTTTCCTTAGCTAGTAAATATTCAGAATTTGGAATATATTATGATCATGGTAAAGGATATAATTTAAATCATGGTAATATAATATATGATCGTAATGGTGTTTTAACTAATTTGAAAAAACAAATAGCTAATAATGATCGATTCTATGATGAATTTTTTGAAAATTTAGAAATAATGCCACCATTGGAAATTGAACAACCTAAAAAAAGAATAAGACGATAAAATCTTATTCTTTTATATTTTTCGATATAATCCAATTGCTTTTCCTAAGATAGTACAAGTTCTTAAGATAATTGGATCCATTGTATCGTTTTCCGGTTGAAGTCTAATATGATCTTTTTCTTTATAAAAAGTTTTTATAGTGGCTTCATTTTGTTCAGTCATTGCTACTACAATATCACCATTTTTAGCAGTGCTTTGTTTTTCAACAATGACTATATCGCCATCATAAATCCCAACATTTATCATACTATCGCCACTTACTTTAAGAGTAAAAATTGTCTTTTTCTTAGGGATAAGCGATGCTGGTAAATCAAAAAATTCATTTGGTTGTTCGATGGCAGTTATTGGACTTCCAGCAGTTATTTTACCTAAAAGAGGAACTTTTACAACATCTTCACTTGTTTCTATATATTCATTTTCACAAAGTATTTCAATTGTTCTAAATTTATTATTTGTTGTTTTTATATAACCAGCAGCTTCTAAATTTTTTAAATGAACAAATACTGTTGCGGGGCTTGATAAATTAACACCTTTACATATTTCTCTTATTGCGGGTGGATAGCCATGTTTGGCTGTATATTTTTTTACATAATCTAAAACATCTTTTTGTCTTTCTGTTAATTGTTTCATA
>CAZJEY010000059.1:0-4825 GCA_964545135.1 uncultured Mycoplasma sp.
TTAGTTGTAATTATTTTATTTTTAATGGTCTTATTATTTCAAAATAAAAAGAAGAAAAGTAAAGAATATCAATTTGCTTTAATTTATTATTTATTATCAATTATAATTTTGTTTGTTGCCAAGAGTATATTGTCAACTTTTGAAACAGATTTGATTGCTGCTGAAACTGCCAGAATATATCGAGATTTTTCATTAATATATATATTGTTTCAAATACCATTTATTATTTTGTTTTTTATAAGGACATTAGGATTTAATATTAAAAAATTTGATTTTGAAAAAGATTTAAAAGATTTAGAAATAACTAGTGAGGATAGTGAAGAATTTGAAATAAGTTTCAATTATGAGCCTTTTAAAATTAAAAGAGTAATAAGGAGATTTATTAGAGAATTTAATTATTATATTAAAGAAAACAAATTCATTTTTGCTTGCATTCTGATAACTATTGTTACCATACTTGGCTATTTAATTTTTTCTAATATTAGTAAAGATTATAATAATACTTATCACCAAAATGAAACTTTTTACTATAAAGGTTTAGTCATTAATATAAAGGATAGCATTGTTACTAATCTGGATTATAAAGGCGATATTATAGATAATTATTATTATTTAGTTTTACAAGCTTACATTGAAAACAATACCAGTAATGATATTGACTTAAAAAGTAAGAATATAAGATTAGAATTAAATGATAAGTATCTATATCCTGTTAATGATAAAAGCAATTATTTTATTGATTATGCAGGTGAATACTATGGAAAAACAATACCCAAAAATACAAAAAATACTTATTCATTAGTATATAAAATAAATAAGGAAGATATAAAAAACAAATATAAAATTAATATATATAAGGGTTCGATAACAGAAAAAGATAAAATATATGATACATATGATTTTATAAAGATTAATCCAATTTTAATAGATGATAAGGCAGTTGTAGCAACAAAGAAAATTAATGATGAGATAATATTTAGTGATAGTAATTTATTAAATACCAAATTAACCATTAAAAAATATTCTATTACTAATCAATATGTTTATGATTATCAAGTATGCATAACTGATAATGATTGTCGTTTATTTAAAGATTATGTAAATGTTAGTTATAAAGATAATAACAAAACTTTATTAGTGTTAGATTATAGTTATCAAATTGATAAAAATTCTAGTTTTGCATTAAAAGGTAAAAGTTTTTCTAATTTTGTTGAAACCTTTGCTAAAGTATTATATAAAAATAACGCTAATGAATATCAATATAGTATGGTTAGAAATGTAACACCATCTAGGCTAAAAAATACTATTGTATTGGAAGTCGATGATTATATAATGGATAGCCAAGAAGTTTCTGTATCATTTATAATAAGAAATAAAGAATATTTAGTTAACTTAAAGAATTAAAATAAAAAAATTGAACTATAATGTTCAATTTAAATACAAATGGAGGAGCCAGACGGATTTGAACCGACGATAAAGGTGTTGCAGACCTGTGCCTTACCACTTGGCTATGGCTCCGTTCTAGATATAATTCTATCTTATAAAATTTTAATTGTCAATACTAGTGCTTTATTATATTTTATAAAAAAATGCAGATTATTATGACACAAATAATAGTTTTTAAATATTGGCTAAAATTGAAGATTGGTTTTAATGATAAATTAAATAAAAAAGTTCATGAGAATTGTTAAAAACTAAAAAAAGAGCGAGAGCTCTTTTTTACATTACTAAACCACCATCAATATTAATTATAGTACCAGTAGTATGTGGTGATTCATCGCTAGCTAGATAAATATAAATTCCTGCTAGGTCTTTAGGATCAGCAGTTCTTTGAAGTGGTGTCATCATTTTTAAACCAGCTATTAATTTTTCGTCCACATCTCTTTTAACCATGTCAGTCATTATAACACCAGGTGCAACTGCATTAACTCTGATATTATATTTACCAAGTTCTTTAGCTAAAGCTTTAGTTAGACCATTAACACCACTTTTACTTGCTGTATATGCTGATTGTTGATTACTTCCATATAAACTTACAAATGAACTAGTATTAATAATGCTGCCTCCATTTTCTTTCATTGCATCTATTACTGCTTTTGAACATCTAAATGTACCACCAAGATTAATATCTATAGTTTTCATAAAATCAAGTGAATTCATTTCTTCAATTGATTTATGAGGTGCTATGCCTGCATTGTTTACAAGTATATCAATTTTACCAAAATGATTAATAGTTTCTTTTACTAAATTATCAACTTCATCATCTTTAGTAATATCAACTTTTACACCTATAAAATTTTCTCCTTGATAATTTTCTTTTAATTTGGCTAATGCTAAATTTGTATCTTCTTCAGATATGCCACAAACAACAACTTTTGCTCCTTCATTTAAATAAGCTTTAGCAACTTCAAAGCCAATACCTGAAGAACTACCAGTTATAATTGCTACTTTATCTTTTAATCTCATAATTCCATCCTTTCTATTAATTATTATAACATCTATTTCAAATTATAAAAAATAAAATTAAATATCTTTACAAAATATTGCTAATATTTTTTTGATATGGTATACTCAAGTTGAGAATAGAGAGGGTATCATTCATGAAAAAAGATAAAAATGTAAAACAAATTAATGATACATATGAACAAGATAGAGTTAAAATATTTGTTGATTCTGACAATAACGATTTAGATAAAATAGCGTTTAAGAAAACTCATTATATAAATAAATATATTATTTTTTATATTATTATTTTTATTGCAATTTTAATTTGCTCTATTTGGCAAATTTATAGTTACATTGAAAAGAAAAAGGCTTATGATGGTCTTAATAAGGTTATAGAAATATCTTCACATGATTCTAAAATAGCAATTTTTAATGACAGTAATGTTCCAAGTTATAAAACAGCGGGAATATTTAATGAAACTAAAACTGAAGCAGTAGTTCAAAATATAGATAAAATTGAACTATCTTTAGATAAAGATTTAAAATCAAAGGTTATATATAATTACAATGTAAGATACCGTATATATGATAATGCGTCTGTTTACAATATGGATAATGAGCCAACTATATTAGTAAGATTTTCTTATTCAACTGATAATAAAAATTGGACATATGTAAACAATGTTATCTCAACAACCAATAGCACTTTAATGCCTTTAATGGGTAATTATTACGATATTACTGGTTTAGAAACAACCTTAAATGTTGCGACTAATTTAGAAATTAGTGGTAAAAAAGAAACTACAAAAACTATTTATTGGAAAGCTGAAACCACTTACAAAAATTTAAATAATATTAATAATAATTTAGATTTATTAAATGCAACGTTTGATTTAGAGTACGTTTATTAGAAAAAGGGTAAAATATGACAGATGCAAAATCTAGAAAATATGATTTAAAATTAATTTTTAAATATATTTCAACTATTATAAGTTGGACCTTTTTTGCATTGTTATCTATAATAGCACTATTACTTATTTACTATTTTATTTCGTCTCGTTTATATGCTACTAAAGGTGAAAAATATGAACCTATTTTTTCTGTATATACAATAGTTAGTGGTAGTATGGAACCTACTATAAAAGTATATGATGTTATTGTAAATATTAGAGTAGATGCCAAAAAAGATATAAAAATCAATGATGTTATTACTTTTACATCAACTAATGCAACAACGGCTGGAATGACAATTACCCATCGAGTTATTGGTATAAAAGAACTTGACGATAAATCATTTTGCTATGTTACAAGAGGAGATAATAATACTAGTGAAGATCCTAGCTGTGTTGCAAGCAAAAATGTAATAGGAAAAGTAAAAGCAGTTATCCCAGGTCTAGGAAGAATCCAATTTTTCTTAGCTAGTAAATTTGGATGGTTATGTTTAATAGTAATTCCAGCGGTTTATATTATTATAAAAGACTTATTGAAATTATTTAAGTATTCTAGAAAAAACAAAAAAGATGATTATAATGTAAGTGAAAAAAATAATATAAATGAAGCTTTCAAAAATAATAAATATAATAAAAAAAATAAAAGCAAGTTTAAAGAAATTGTTGCCGAACAAGATTTACCAGAAATAGTAAATGAAAGTACTCAAGACATTGATGAAAAAGAATTAAGAGAAGAAGTACAAACACCTTTTATTTCAAAAAGTGATGAAGACTTTGATGATATTGATATTGATTTGCCAAAACTAAAAGACGAATAAAATTCGCTTTACTTTTTATCGAAACAAATATATAATATTAAACAGGAAGAGGTGGAAATATGGAATTAAAAGGATCAAGAACAGAAGCTAACTTAATGGCTGCTTTTGCAGGCGAAAGTCAAGCTAGAAATAAATATACTTTTTATGCTAGTAAAGCTAAGAAAGATGGATATGAACAAATTGCAGCTATATTTGAAGAAACTGCTAATAATGAAAAAGAACATGCAAAAATGTGGTTTAAAGAATTACATGATGGGCAAGTTCCTGATACATTAGAAAATTTAAATGATGCTGCTGATGGTGAAAATTATGAATGGACAGATATGTATGCAGAATTTGCTAAAGTAGCAAGAGAAGAAGGATTTAATCAAATAGCTGCAAAATTTGAAATGGTTGGAGCAATCGAAAAAGAGCATGAAGAAAGATATCGCAAATTAATCGGTAATATTGAGAATAATGTAGTATTTAGTAAAGATGAAGATTGCATTTGGATATGCCGAAATTGTGGCCATGTTGTAATTGGTAAAAAAGCTCCACAAGTTTGTCCAGTGTGTGCACATCCTCAATCATATTTTGAAATAAAAAAAGAAAATTATTAATAATACAATGAAC
>CAZJEY010000060.1:0-4819 GCA_964545135.1 uncultured Mycoplasma sp.
GGAATATTCAGATTTGACAAACATAAAGTAATATTATATAATATTAGAGCAATTTTATTTGGCAGTGTTAGTTGATTATATAAAGTGTTTCATTAAAAATAAAGTAGTTAAAACTGCCTAAACGAAATTAATTGAAACTCCCTATATAAGTTAACTAACTAACAAATATTTGTAATTAATAGAAAGGAGATACTTATGGCAAGATATACTGGTCCAGCTTATAAAATTTCAAGAAGATTAGGTTTTTCTACTTTAGAAAATGGTAAAGAATTAGCACGTCGTCCTTATGCACCTGGTCAACATGGTACAGATCGTAGAAAAAAATCTAGTGAATATGGTATTCAATTACAAGAAAAGCAAAAAGTTAGATATATGTATGGTTTAACTGAAAAACAATTTAGGAAAACTTTTGAACATGCTTCTAAAATGAAAGGTATCGCTGGTGAAAACCTATTAGTATTACTAGAAAGTCGTTTAGATAATTTAGTATATCGACTAGGAATGGCTAGAACTAGAAGAAGTGCAAGACAAATAGTAAATCATGGTCATATTTTAGTAAATGGTAAAAAGGTTGATATTCCTTCTTACCGTGTAAAAGTTGGCGATACTATTTCAGTAAAAGAAAATTCTTTAAATCATCCAGCTATATTAGATGCAATAGAACAAAAGGTTCAAGTTCCTGCTTACTTAGAATTTGATGCTAAAAAATTAACTGGTAAATATGTTAGAATTCCTGAAAGAAGCGAATTAAATAGTGAAATTAATGAATCATTAATCGTTGAATTCTATAACAGATAAAAAGTACCAACCAAGTTGATACTTTTTTTATTTATTCTTAGGACACATTATAAATGTTGTCCTATTTTTAAAATCTATTTTTTGCATAAAACTTAATACATCCTCATAAGTAATATTTTCTAATATTTCTTTTTTATTATCTGTTATTTCTTCTTGGTATAATAATTCATTTTGAATGCTTTCATTAACAATTTCAATATCTTCAAAGTCTAATATCGTTGATGCTATATTAGCATTAATAGTTCTAACAAATGATTTTTTATCTAATATCATATTATCTAATTGATTATATATTCTTTGCAAAGTCTCTTCTTTATAATCGGTATCTGCATATATTTGAAAAATAATTATTCTATCTAACTCATTAATGCCACAATTTATCTCATATACTAATTCTTTATCTAATAGTTCATTTCTTAAATCACTACACATACCAAAATTGATATTAATAATTATCCTAGTATATAATAAGATTTCTAGCATTGTTAAATCTTTATAATCGTCTACTCTTAATTTAACAGCTACTCTTATTTTATAATTATTAACATTACCTTCTACTTCTTCGTATTCTTTTATTACTTTTTTTGATTCAGAACTTTTAATACGTATTGGATTTAAATATTTACCAAATTCTTTGTTACTTTGATTTTCTTTTATAGCTGCCAGCATTTCATATGGGTTAAAATTACCTGTTATTACTAAACTACAATTTTGAGGATGATAATAGGCATTAAAAACATTTGTCACATCCTCTAAATTGATTTTTTTGACATCTTCACTAGTACCTGTTATAAATTTAGTACATTCTTTTCTTTTAAATAGATTCTTAAATATTCCATACATTCCTAAAGCAAAAGGATTATCATATATTAAGTTTGCTTCACTAACTATAATTCCTCTTTCTTTATTTACCAATTTTTTTGTAAAATAAGGATTTTGAACAAAATCAATTAATCTTAAAGTATTATCGATTGCATCTTTATTACCAATTACTTGATAATTAGTAATATTAAATGAAGTAAAAGCATTTGTTTCACAACCTAACTTTGCAAACATTTCATGAGCTGTTAAATCGGGATTAATATTAAATTTAATATGTTCTAAATAATGAGCTATTCCAAAAGGCGTATGATATTCTTTTTTTCCTATTTTAAAGTCTGTATTAATAGAACCATAATTAATCATATAAGTACTATAAAATGAATGAACGTCTTCTTTTTGCCACATGTGAACTTTTAAACCATTATCTAATGTCGTAGAATAGACTATTTCATTTAATCCTTTTATTTCAATTTCCTTCATTTATTTCACCTGGCCTTAATTCATAAATTGTATTTATTTTTAATACTTTTGCACAATCAATAATATCTTGTAAAGTAATATCTTTTAACATCTTTAATTTTTCTTCAAACAAAGGACTATTATCTATTTCTTTAAAAATATAACTATTTAATATAGAAACATTACTATCTAATGAAGATTCAATAATCATTTTAATATTTTCTTTAGCTACTCTTAATAATTCTTCAGTAACTAATTTACCTTTGGCAATTTCTTTAATACTCTTTTCAATAATTGTAATAACTTTTTTTACATTTTCCTTGTCAGTAGATAAATAAATAGAAAGTACACCATCATATTTCATATAGAGATTTTTGATTGAATAGCATAAGGCATTTTCTTCTCTTACTTTTTGATAAAGAATAGACATAAGTCCACCATTACACAAAATATTATTAAATACTTGGAATATTAAATTATTTTCTTTAGTTAACTTTAAATTAACATTATAAATCATTACTAGATTACTTTGACTAGTTTTATCAGTTTCAACTACACATAACGGCTTTTTTCGCGTATTATTTTTTACTATTAAATTTAATTTTTTATCTTTAATTACTCTATTTTTAAACTTATCTTTTATTGTAGAAATATAATTATCAGTAACATCTCCAATAATAAATATATCACATACAAAGTTATTTAGTAGCTTTTGATAAGCTTCATATAAATCATTATTAGTTATTTCTTCGACTTCTTCTTTAGTACCTAAAGTACGACAAGATGTAAGTGTATCAGGGGCCATAGTTTTAATAGCATTTATTAAACTTTTTCTTTCTGGACATTCATTTATTGCCTCAATATCTACTAAAAGGCTTTTTTTGGCTCTATTAAATATTTTGTTATTAAATTCACAATTTTTTATTAAAGGCTTATTTATACAACCAAAAATAAAATCTATAACATTTTCTAAATAATTTTCATCTTTAATATATTTAGGATCTATAAAATCTGCAACAAATGATAATATTGTTTGGCCACCCACCTTAGAATTAATACCATAATAAGATAATTTATATAGTTCTTCTCTTCTTATAGCCATTTCTTTTCTCGTAGGATATTTACATTGACAATCTGTTAAAATATCACTTAAAAGTGTATATTTCGGTAAGTCTTCCTTTACAGCTTCATCTCTAAACATTATTTCTAAATGAACAGTTTTGAATCTATCAGTTTTAATAGTATGTATTTTAAAAGAATTGCAATCAATTTTTTTATATTCCATATTACACCTCTTTATTTAGTATATCTATTATCTTTAAATTTATAAATTATTTTGATATTGTTTATTAAAGTATTCATCAGTCATTCCAGCTATATAATCGATTACTATTCTTTCATTACTATTGTTATTTTTATAATCTTCATTCATATTATTTAAGTAATTTTTTATAATCAATGACTCTTTATTATTATTATTTAAATCATTTAAATATTTATTAAATAAAGTATTGAATTTTTCTTTTATATCTTCTAATTCTTCTATAGACAATGCCTTACTATATATATTTTGATAATTAAAAGCTTTTAATTTTTTGATACTTTCATATATATGAGGACTTAATTTTAAATAATTTTGATTATAACTATTATTAATAATATCAGTTATAATTGTATTTATTATTTCGCTATTAGTACTCCCTAAAGTATTTTTAATTTCTTCTGGAATATTTTCTTTTTTAATTATTCCTAATCTAATTGCATCTTCAATATCACGTCCTAAATATGCAATCATGTCACTTATTCTTACAACACAGCCTTCAAGTGTCATGGGAACAAGACTTTTTATTATAGTACGATCAGTATAACTACTATAATATTCATTTAAAAATTCTTCTTTTGTTTTCTTTTTAGGAGCATATTCACCTAATAAAAATTCGCCATTATGACACATTATGGCATCTAATACTTGAATAGTAATGTTATTTCCTAAACCATGATTCTCTATTTCCATTAATAGTCTTACACTTTCTATATTGTGATTAAAATAACCACAACCATGACTCAGACTTATTTCATTTAAAATATATTCTCCTTGATGGCCATAAGGAACATGCCCTAAATCATGGCCAAGAGCAGAAGCTTCAATTAAGTCTTCATTAAGGCAAAGTGCTCTTCCTATAGTTCTAGCTATTTTACTTACAAATTGCACATGAGTCATTCTTTTACTTAAATGATCATTTTCATGATGAGAAAACACTTGCGTTTTATCAATATATCTAGTGTAACTAAGTGTATATAATATTTTATCTATATCATGAAAAAAGGGCGTTCTTATATCTTCTTTTTCGTCCTTTAATCTGTATGCATCACGATCTTTACAAGCAAAACTACTTAAGTATTCATTTTTTATATTCATATTTTTTTCAATTTCTGTTTTCATAATACCATAATACCTTATTTTTTTAAAATTAGCAATTTTTTTCAAATTTACTAGACATTCTTTACAATTAAAAAGACGCTAATTATTTAGCATCTTCTAATTCTTCATCGTTAGTAAGTTCATCTTCTAAACTAATGTCTTCATAATTATCAATTGCATCACTTTCATCAGTAGCAAGCAATTGTTCTTCAATCACTTCACTAGCGTCATCTTCAATTAGTTCTTTTTCTAATTCTATTTCGATGTCACTATATTGTTTAGCACCTGTACCAGCAGGTATTAATTTACCAATGATAA
>CAZJEY010000061.1:0-4490 GCA_964545135.1 uncultured Mycoplasma sp.
ATAATAGACTTAAAAAAACATAAATATGAATTTAATATTCAAACCTTAAAATTAGTAAATCCGCTTAATATTCTTAGTAATGGTTATTCTCTAACTATAAAAGATAATAGAATTATTAAGAGTATTAATGATATAAATATTGATGAAGAAGTAACTATTAAACTCTCTGATGGAGAATTTATTAGTAAAGTAAAGGAGATAAATAATGGAAACTAAAAGTTTTGAAGAAAGTTTAAATGAATTAGAAGTGTTAGTTCACGATTTAGAAGATGGTGAGATTAACTTAGATGATGCCATAAAAAAATATACTGAAGCTATGAATTTAGCAAAAAATTGTAATGAACTATTAAATAAGGCTACTGAAAGTGTTAATAAAATATTACAAGAAAATGGTGAATTAAAAGATTTTAATATTACAGAAGGAGAATAAATATGAGGTTAAGTGATTATTTTTTCTACACTTTAAAAGAAGATAGTAAGGACGAAGATTCTAAGAGTAGTAATTTACTCGTAAGAAGTGGGATGATTACTAAAATTGGTAGTGGTATTTATTCTTACTTGCCACTTGGTTTAAGAGTAAAAAGTAAAATTGAAAATATTATAAGAGAAGAAATGAATAATGCAGGGGCTTACGAACTTTTAATGCCTTCTCTTATACCAGAAGATTATTATATTGAAAGTGGTCGTCGTGAAAATTTTGGTAGCAGTATGTTTACCTTAAAAGATAGAATGAATAGGAATTATTGCTTAGGACCTACTCATGAAGAATTATTTGTAACTATTGCTAAACAAAAAATAAAATCATATAAAGACTTACCATTTAATATTTATCAAATTGCTACAAAGTATCGTGATGAGCCAAGAAGTAGATATGGACTTATACGAGTTAGAGAATTCACAATGAAAGATGCTTATAGTTTTGATAAAGATGAAGAAGGCTTGGATGTAAGTTATCAATTAATGCGAAAAACATATTCACGTATTTTTGATCGTTTAGGACTAGTTTATAAAATAGTAAAAGCGGATACAGGAGTAATGGGTGGTTCTTTATCAGAAGAATATCAAGCAATAACAGATATTGGTGAAGATACTATTGTTCTTTGTGATAATTGTAATTATTCTTCTAATATTGAAGTATGCGAGATAGAAGAAGATTATAATAGTAATGAAGAAATTAAGGAAAAAGAACTAGTATTTACTGAAGATAAAAAGAATATTGAAGAAGTTGCAAATTACTTAAATGTTCCAATTTCTAAATTAGTTAAAACTTTAATTTATAAAGTTGATGATAAATTTATTGCATGTTTAATTAGTGGTGATCGTGAAGTAAATGAAACAAAAATTCAAAAATTATTTAAAGCTAATGAAGTTGAACTTGCAACAAATGAAGAAGTAGTTAAATATACTAATTCAATAGTTGGTTTTGCTGGTCCAATAGATTTAAATATTCCTGTAGTTATTGATAATTCAGTATTAGAAATGAAAAATTTTGTTGTAGGTGCCAATAAAGAAAACTATCATTATGTGAATGTTAATGTGGGTGACTTTAAATATAATTATGTTGAAAATATTAAAACTGTCAAAGAAGGGGATAAATGTCCATATTGCCAAGGAAGACTCTATTTTAAAAAAGGCATTGAAGTTGGGAATATCTTTAAAATAGGCACTAAATATAGTGAAAGTTTAAATTTACAATATCTTGATGAAAATAATAAATTACAATATGTTGTAATGGGTTGTTATGGTATCGGTATAGGAAGAATAATGGCTAGTATAGCTGAACAAAATATAAACGATGGTAAAATAGTTTGGCCAAAAGAAATTGCCCCTTTTGAAGTGGCTATTGTTCCTATTAATGTGAATAATGATAATCAAATGTTTTTAGCAACAAGTTTATATAACGATTTGAAAGCTAATAATGTTGATGTTGTATTTGATGATCGTGATGAAAGGGCAGGAGTTAAATTTAATGATTTAGAACTTATCGGTGTTCCTGTTCGTATTACAATAGGAAGAGATGCTGAAAATGGTTTAGTTGAATTACTATATAATGAAGAAAAATTGCTTTTAAGTGTTGAAGAAGCAAAGAAAAAAATACTGGAAATCTTTTCTAAATAGCAATAATTGGCTAGTGGTAATTATTGCTTTTTTATTTACTTGTTTTTAGTCAATAATATAATTAGGTGATTAGATGAAAAAATATATATTAGCAATATTTCTATTTTTAATGCCTTTAAATACTCTAGCTTATTCTGATTATATTTATAGAGGTGGAAAAACAATAGGTATTGAAGTTAAGAGTAATGGAATTATGGTTGTAGGTTTTTATGAGGTAGATGGGAAATATAACAAAGGCGAATTAGAAAATGGTGATTATATTATTAAAGCTGAAGGCAAAGAAATATCTACTGTTAAAGAATTAACAAATATTATTGAAGAAAATAGTACAAAAGATTTTATTAATCTTACTATAAGAAGAAGTAGCGAAGAAAAGGAAGTTAAATTAAATTTATTTTATTCTGATGGTATTTATAAAACAGGACTTTATGTAAAGGATAGTATCACTGGAATAGGCACACTTACTTATGTAGATCCAGAAACCAAAATATATGGTGCTTTAGGTCATGAAATAATCGATTCACAAACTAGTACTATTGTTGATATCAGAACAGGTGATATTTTTAAAAACTATATTAATGGTATTGAAAAGTCTAGTATAGGTGTCGCTGGGAGTAAGAATGCTAAATACTATTATGATACTAAATATGGTAGTATTGATAAAAATACTATTCATGGTATTTTTGGAAAATATACTGCAAGTACTAATGATTTAGAATTAGTTAAAGTATCAAGTATAAAAGATATAATGATTGGTAAGGCAACTATATATACTGTTTTAAATAAAGAAGAAATTGAAGAGTACGAAATTAATATTACTAAGATAAATGAAAATAGCAAAGTAAAAAATATTACTTTTGAAATTACAGATAAGAAATTAATTGAAAAAACAGGTGGAGTAATTCAAGGTATGAGTGGTTCACCTATATTACAAAATAATCAAATAATAGGAGTAGTAACCCATGTCATAGTAGATAATCCAGTTACTGGTTATGGCTTATTTATTACAACAATGTTAGAAGAGGGAGAAAAATAAAAAAGAAAGCTAGAAGTGCTTTCTTTTTATAATGTCTCAATATTTTGATTAGAATTTTTACCAATTATAGTATCTTTTATATCTTGATCATCATCGCCAAAGTCACTAGAAATATCAATTACTCTTAGAACTTCATCTAAACTAGTAAAGCCACTTAATACTTTTATTAATCCATCTTTGATTAATGTACTTTGTTTATCATTATATACTAATTTTCTTAGTTCATCTTTTCTTACATTATTGACAATTGCATCTTTTATATCATCATCAATTTCAAGTACTTCTTGTAAAGCAATTCTTCCCTTGTAGCCATCAATACATTCATCACAGCCAACAGGAGTATATATTTGCTCAACATCCATATTCATAATGCTTTTAAAAATTCTCTTTTCATAATTAGTAGTATTTCTACTAGCACGACATTTTGGACAAAGTTTTTTTACTAATCTTTGTGAAATAATGCCAGATAAAGCACTACCCAGTAAATATCTTTCAACATCCATATCTAAAAGTCTTTCGATAGTATTTAATGAATTATTAGTATGAATTGTTGATAATACCAAATGGCCAGTAATAGCAGCTCTTACAGCAATACGCGCTGTTTCATCATCACGAATTTCACCAATCATAATGATATCAGGGTCTTGTCTTAAAATACTACGTAGAGTATTTGAAAAAGTTAAACCAATTTCACTCATAACTTGTACTTGATTGATTCCTGGTATTTTCATTTCTACTGGGTCTTCAACGGTAATTATATTTGATTCAGTCTTATTTAACACTTGAAGTATGGAATAAACAGTTGTAGATTTACCACTACCAGTTGCACCAGTAACCATAATAATTCCATTAGGTTTTTTTATTAAATCATTAACTTTTTCAAAATTGTTTTTAGTAAGACCTAAAGATTCAAGGCCTTTATTACTCATTGAATAATCTAAAATACGAATTACTATTTTTTCACCATCAACAATAGGTAAGCTACTTACACGTAGATCGACATCAAGATTATCAATTAATCCTTTAATCGCTCCATCTTGAGGAAGCCTTGATTCTGTAATATTCATTCCTGATATTATTTTTATTCTAGTTATTAAATTCTTTTTTACTGTATTTGGAACATTCGCATATTCTAAAAGAGAACCATCTATACGAATTCTAACTTTTAATTCTTTTTCATTAGGGTCAAAATGAATATCTGAAGCGCCATGATTAACGGCATCAATAATCATTTCATTAACGATATCAACTATAGGTTTATTGTCAAAATCATAATTTTTGAACACAGCTAATCACCCTAATTCTTTCTCTATTCTCATTAATTATTATAATATAA
>CAZJEY010000062.1:0-4450 GCA_964545135.1 uncultured Mycoplasma sp.
ATATAATGGACGAAAGTGTGCCAATAGGTAAAGATGATTCAGAAAATGTTGAAATCGAAAAATATGGTGATCCAGTAGTGCCTGATTATGAAATACCTTATCATGCTGACATTATTGCTAGTTTTAATGGTATGGATAAAGAAAGTGCGGGAAGAACTAGTGGTGAAGGCTTTTATTATTTAATGGGCGATATTGCGAGACTTCATAGTGCTATGCTATCTTATGCTAGAGATTTTATGATTAATAAAGGATTTACTTATTGTGTACCGCCTTTTATGATAAGAAGTGATGTTGTCACTGGTGTTATGAGTTTTAAAGAAATGGAAGCTATGATGTATAAAATCGAAGGTGAAGATTTATACTTAATAGGTACAAGTGAACATTCTATGATGGGTAAATTTAAGGGCCAAATTATTGAAGAAGCTAAATTACCTCTAACACTTACTAGTTATTCACCATGTTTTAGAAAAGAAGGTGGATCACATGGTATTGAAGAAAGAGGATTATATCGGGTTCATCAATTTGAAAAACAAGAAATGGTAGTTTTATGTAAAGAAGAAGAAGGAATGGAATGGTACAATAAAATGTGGCAATACACTGTTGAATTCTTTAGGAGTCTAGACGTTCCCGTAAGAACACTTGAATGCTGTAGTGGTGATTTAGCTGATTTAAAAGTAAAATCATGTGATGTTGAAGCTTGGAGTCCAAGACAACAAAAATATTTTGAAGTTGGTTCTTGTTCTATTTTAGGTACAGCTCAATCAAGAAGATTAGGTATTAGATATAAAGATGAAGAAGGTACAAAATATTGTTGTTCATTAAATAATACAGTTGTGGCAACACCAAGAGGTCTAATTGCCGTAGTTGAAAATAATTATCAAAGTGATGGTTCAATATTAGTACCTAAAGCATTGCAACCTTATATGGGCGGAATTGAAGTTATTAAAGCCCAATAAAAAGTTTTTCCATTTCATTGGAATAATTATGAAAAGCAAAAAGTTTTTCCAATTCACTGGAAAAACTTTTATTATAATTGTCTTTGTAGTATAATAGTACTGGAAGGAGAAATTATTATGTTAAAAAGGGAAAGATATCTAAAAAAAATAAGAGATTTTTATCATGTTAATTCATTAATTAAAGTATTATGTGGTTTAAGAAGAAGTGGTAAATCAGTTATTTTAAAGCAAATTATTGACGAAATTGAATTAAGCGGAGTAAAACAAGATCACATTATTTATGTTAATTTTGAATCACTTGATTATGCTCATATAAACAATGCTATTTTATTAAATGAATATATTAAGAGTTTCGTAAAAGATAAAAAAACTTACTATGTGTTTTTAGATGAAGTTCAAAAAGTTGCTGATTTTGAGAAAGCCATTAATTCATTAAGAATTACTGACCAATTTAGTATTTTTATTACTGGTTCTAATAGTAAAATGACATTTTTAGAGTTATCGACTGATTTATCTGGAAGATATGTTAGCTTTAAGATTAATCCCTTATCTTTTAAAGAGGTAGTAGAATTAACTAATACTAAAAAAGAAAAATATTTTGAATTGTTATTAGATATATTTGAGTGGGGTACTCTACCACAAAGATTTATGTTTGAAAATCCTGAATCACGGCAAAATTATATCTTGGATGTTTATGATTCAATCCTTCTTAAAGATGTTGTCGACAGACTAGGAATAACTGATATGACATCTTTTAATAAAATATTGCAATATGTTTTAGAGACAGAAACTAGAGAATTTTCTTCAACTAATGTTTTAGAATATTTAGAAAAAAATAATAATAAAGTAGCTACTGATACTTTATATAAATATTTAGATGCTTTATGTTCTACTTTCATTATTAATAAAGTTTATAGATATGACATTAGTGGTAAAAATGTGCTAAAGTCATTAAATAAATATTATGCAACAGATTTAGGGGTTAAAAAGATTAAAACTAATTATAAACAAGTTAATTATTCACAAAGTTTTGAAAATATGATATATAATGAATTGATAAATAAAGGATATGAAGTATATATAGGGAAAACAATTAAAGGAGAGATAGATTTCATAGCTTCTAAGAATAACGAAATTAAATACATTCAAGCATGTTATGATTTATCAAACCCTGAAACAAGAGCTAGAGAATTTGGAGCATTTTCTAACATTGAAGATAATTTTCCTAAATATGTTATATCTAAAGATACTGAAGATTATTCTCAAGATGGAATCAAGCATGTTAATATTTTTGAATTTTTGATGAATGATGATTTTTAATAATAATTAAATGAATATATTAATTTTACGATATATTCTTTTTTTATTATGGTAAATAAAATAAAGAGGTCGTGATTTTTCTTATTTTGACATCATTTGTCGAATCTATTGAAACAAGTAAATAAACAATTATAATAATTACTCGAAAGCGGGTTTTGGTTGGTATTATTTCTTATTTTAAACCTTTCAACTCATTTCATATAAACTTATCTCGTCTATGCTTCCTTCAAAAAATCCGCTTTCAAAATACTTAGTGATATGTTAAAATACGTAAGAGGAAGTGATAATATGCATTTACCAGATTTAAAAGTTGCAGCAAATAGAGATAAATCAGAAAATAAATATATTGAATTAAATAAAACTTACGAAAATGTTTTTAATGGAAAGAAATATTTCTTGAGAACTTATGGTTGCCAAATGAATGTGCATGATTCAGAAGCTATTACCAATTATTTAGAACAATTAGGTTTTATTAAAACTGAGGATATAAATGAAGCTAATGTGGTTGTATTAAATACTTGCGCAATAAGAGAAAATGCTAAAGATAAAGTTGTTGGTTTCTTAGGAAAATGTAAATATTTAAAAAAAGGGAACCCGGATTTTATAGTAGCGTTAACTGGATGTATGACACAACAACCGGATTTTATTGAAGAGGTTATGACTAAGAATAAATATGTTGATATAATTATTGGCACTCATAATTTACATGAACTACCAGAATTATTGCTTAATCATAATAATAAACAAACTATTGAAGTTTATTCCAATAGTGATATTGTTTATGAAGGAATGAATTATAAAAGAGATTCTAAAATAACTGCTTGGGTAAATATTATGTATGGTTGTGATAAATTCTGCACTTATTGTATAGTTCCCTATACTAGAGGAAGAGAAAGAAGTAGGAAACTAGCTGATATTTTATCAGAAGTAAAAGAACTAAAAAAGGCAGAATATAAGGAAGTTACTTTACTAGGTCAAAATGTAAATGCTTATGGAAAAGATATTGGTGATACATTTGCTCATCTTTTAGAAGAAGTAGCTAAAACAAATATTGATAGAATTCGTTTTGTAACTAGTCATCCTTGGAATTTTACTGATGAAATGATTAATGTTATAGCTAAATATGATAATATAATGCCTTATATTCATTTACCTATTCAATCTGGTAGTACAGAAATATTAAAGAAGATGAATCGGCGATATACTAAAGAAGAATATTTAGAATTATTTAACAAAATTAAAAAGAAAATACCAAATGCTAGTATTACTACAGATATAATTGTTGGTTTTCCTAACGAAACAGATGAGGATTTCAAAGAAACTTTAGATGTAGTAAGAAAATGTGAATTTGATGGTGCTTATACATTTATTTATTCTAAAAGAGAAGGTACACCAGCAGCTAGAATGATTGATACCATACCTAGTGAAGTAAAAGAAAAAAGGTTACAAGAATTAAATGAATTAGTTAATTATTATTCAAATAAAAGTAATAAAAAACTAGAGGGTAAGATTGTTAAAGTTTTAGTTTTAGGCATTAGTGAAAAAGATAATGAAAAAGTATATGGCTATACTGATACTTTTAAATTAGTAAATGTAAGTAATGCAAACGATCAAATAGGCAACATAATTGATGTAAAAATTACTAGTGCTAAAAGTTTTAGTTTAGATGGAGAATATATAAATGAATTAGTAAAGGAGTAGTAAATACTTCTTTTTATTTTAGGGGGAATTAATGAAGGTTTATGTTTACATAGATGAAAGTGGCTCTATTCATAAAAATAGTAAAACAAAATACTTTGCCGTTGGCGGATATATTACGATAAATGATGATAAGAATAGAGTTATTTCTAAATATAAAAAAAATAATTTAGAATTGAAAAGAAAACATAATCTTGATTTAAAAGTGGAAATTAAATCATATGATATGAATCAAGATGAAAAAATAGAAATTTTTAATAATGTTCAAAAAATCAAATCATTTTGTGGATTTGCACTAATATGTAATAAAAATATGATGAAGAAAGAAATAATTCAATCGAATATATTCTTTAATTATGCGGTAAAATTAATCTTTAAAGATTGTATAATTCCTATTTTATCTAAAGAATTTAAAGAATTCATAGTTAGTGTTGATAATCGTAATATTAAAGTGGGTAATTTAAAAGATTTAGAAA
>CAZJEY010000063.1:0-4383 GCA_964545135.1 uncultured Mycoplasma sp.
GTATTATTTTTGATGATTTAGGAATTATTAATATTTTTAAAGATACTTCTTTAGAAAAAATATTATATATGACTCATTTTTTATGTAGCACTATTGAAGTTAACGATTATTTAGAATATGTAGATAGCCTTATATTGTCAACTGATATTACTTTAGAAGAAATTAAGAAAATTACTAGAGATAGTAATAAAAAGGTAAGTATATTTACTTTTGGCATAGTAAGTTGTATGTATTCAAGAAGAAAACTAATAAGTAATTATTGTGATTTTCATAAATTACCTTTTAAAAATCCTTTAAGTATTAGTGTTGACAATAGTAATTTTAAATTATATGAAGAAGAAAGTGGAACTATTATATATTATGATAAATATTTATATGATGAATTTTTATTTGAAGTAAATGCTAAATATTACTTCTTTCATCCATTGTTTTTAAGTAATAAGGAAATTATTGAATTATTGAAAGGAAATTTAACTAATATACCTATAAGTAATCATTTCTTATATAAAAATACTATATATAAAATTAAGGGTGGTGAGATAGATGCCTGAGTTACTAGCGCCAGCCGGAGATTTAGAAAGGTTAAAAATTGCTTTTTTATATGGAGCAGATGCAGTTTATGTTGGGGGTAAAGATTTTAGTTTAAGAGCAAATGCTAAAAATTTCTCTAAAGAAGAATTAAAAGAAGCAATGATTATTGCTAATCAATTAAATAAAAAAGTATATGTTACAATTAATATTGTTTTTCATGATGAAGATACTTTAGGATTGGAAGAATATTTAAAATATTTAGCTGAAATTAAAATATCAGGAGTAATAGTAAGTGATATTTTAGTAGTAAAATTAATTCAAAAATTAAATTTAGATTTGTTTGTTGTTTTGTCTACTCAAGCTAGTACATTAAATTATGAAGCAGTTAATTTTTGGAAAAAACTTGGGGTTAAAAGAATAGTTTTAGCAAGGGAAACATCAAGAAAAGATATTATTGAAATAATTGAAAAAACCGGAATAGAGGTTGAATGCTTTATTCATGGAGCAATGTGTACTAGTATAAGTGGTAAATGTGTTATGAGTAATTACTTAACTAATCGTGATGCCAATCGTGGCGGTTGTGCTCAGTGTTGTCGTTGGGTTTATAATTGTGATAATGATATTGATTTTACAATGATGAGTAAAGATTTGAATATGATTGAATATTTAAAGGATATGATGGATATTGGTGTTGTATCATTTAAAGTTGAAGGAAGAATGAGAAGTATTTATTACATTTCTACTGTTATTTTATGTTATAGAAGAATGATTGATGGTATAAAAAATAATAGTTTAACAGCTAAGGATAAATTATACTATCTAAAAGTATTAAATAGGGTAGCTAATAGAGAAAGTAGTCCACAATTTTATGATAAGTTGCCTACTTATAAAGAAAGTTATTTTAATGATCGTATTGAAGTAAGTAATCAAGATTTTTTGGGTATAGTACTTGATTATAATGAATATAATAAAAAAGCAACAATAGAAATGCGTAATTATTTTAAAATTGGCGATATAGTAGAATTTGTTGGACCAAATCACGAAACATTTACATATAAGATTAATAAAATATTCAGTGTAGAAGACGATTCGTACATAGATGTTTGTAGGCATCCTAAAATGGTAGTTATATTAGATGTTCCAAATAAGCTAAATAAGTACGATATGATGCGAATAAAAGTGATTGACAAAAATAATCTTTTGTAGTATTATTTTCTAGTCATTTAAGGAGATGATTTTTTTGAAAAAAGATGTTTTCGAAATAACCGCTGAAGGTTATGAAGAATTAAAAAATGAATTAGATAATTTAAAAAATGTTAAAAGAATTGAAGTTATAAATGCTTTAAAAGAAGCAAGAGCGTTGGGTGATTTATCTGAAAATGCTGATTATGACGCAGCTCGTAATGACCAAGCTCAAATTGAAGGAAAAATAAAAGAATTAGAATATAAATTAGAACATTGTATTATAGTGGGAAAAAAAGGTAATACTATTGGTGTAGGAAATACAGTAGTTATTGAAGATGAATTTGGTGATACTGAAGAATATAAAATTGTTTCTTCAGTAGAAGCTGACCCATTTGAAAATAAGATATCGGTTGAATCGCCTATTGGAATGGCTTTAAAAGGTAAGAAAAAAGGTGATACAGTTAAAGTTGAACTGGAAAATGGTGGCTACGAGGTAAAAGTTTTAAATATTTGTTAAAGGTAGTTTATGGATGGTATAAAATTTTATTTAGTATTACAAAAAAGATTAGGAGATTATAACTTAATCGATATTAGTGCTTTAGATATTTATAATGGAAGTAATCCAAGTACATTAGCAGAAATCGATTCGTTTACTTGTAAATATACAGAAAGCGAGATTAGAGCTTCAATTGAAAGAAGTAACATAGTTCAACTTGATTATCTTGCTGGAGAATTAAGAGTTATTAGTGAATATAAACATAATTTTCCTATTTTGACAAAAGAAATATTTAATATTATAAATGAATTTAGGAATACGTTAATTGTTGATAAACAAAAGCTTAATAGCATTTATAATATTTATAAAAATAATTTAGAAACTATTTTAAAAGATAAAGATATGATTAAAAAATTTTTAGACTTATTTAAAAATAGTTTAAATAATAATGATTTTAATAGAAGTATGGAATTAATTGATCAACTTCCATATCTAAAAGCAAGAAATGTTTACTTTTATATATATAAGATATTTAGTTAATATCTTTTTTTATTGCACATTATTTATTTTAATGATAAAATTTAAATATGAATAAGAATAGAGATAAAAATGGCTTTGTATTTATTGAAACAATAATTGCGATTATTATTTTGATCGTAGCATTTTTAACGTTATTTAATATATATAATAAGTTATATCGCAAAATTGATAGTAGATATGAATATGATAATATTACTTTTATTTATAAAGCAAGAAATACTAAAAAAGCTTTAGAAAATTATTCTGATTTTAAAGCTACATATAAAGAACTAGTGAATGATAGTAAATTAATTACGAATATAGGAATTGAAACTACTGGTATCGGTTTTAGTAACAAAGAAAGTTATATGAAGGTATTAGACACTTTGCAAGTTAGTAATGTCTATTTAATAAAGGATTTTAAAAAATATAAAGAAGAATGTGTTAATAAATATAATCAAGAACTTTGTAATTATATTTATTTTGACAATAATATGAGCGATTATTTGAATTCTATTAAAAATAAAGATTTAACATATATTTTGCTTATAGAAACTCGTTTAAGTAATAATGGTACAAATTGTTTTGATGTGTGTGCTCCTAAATACACATATTTAGAACTTAATTATGATTAGGAATAGGTGAATTATGAAGAATAATAATCGTGGTTTGACACTAATTGAACTTATCTTTAGTATAGTTTTGTTAACAATAATATTATTATTTCTATACGTATTGATTAATAATTTATTGTTTAAAGAAAACAATACTGAATTTGATGATGCGGTAAGTTCAGCTTTGATTGTAGAAAATGTTAATGAAGACTTAATGAAATATGGTTTAGCTTACAATACTGACATAAGTGAAATATTTTCTGAACCTGAAAATATTGGAGATTTATGGAGCAGAGTAACCTTTAAAACAATAAATGGTAAGTCTATATTATCTGTACAAAAAACATCTGGAATAAAAAGCGAAAATGAGAGATATAAAATAATGTATCTAGATACAAATGGTAAAGAGTATGTTTGGGAACTTGGCGAAAAAATGTATCCAGGTAGCATTTCTATAGACCCAATCAATTTAAAAGAAGAAGGCTATTCAGATGAAAATGTTATATTAAAAGTTACAGTGCCGATTTATAGTACAACAGGAACATATAATGTTGAAAATAACAATGATTACAAAGATGATATAATTATAGAGTATTATGGTACACCTCAAAAAATAGTTCATGCGGAAATTGAAGAACCTGAAGAAGAAATACAAGAGCCTTTGATTGAAAGTAGTGATGGCATAGGTTCAAATGAATTGCATAAAAATGAATTTACTTTAAAAGCATATAATAGTGGTGAAGATGTTAAATATTATTGGCTTCTTGATGATAGTGTTGTTCAAGAAGGTGAAGAAATAACAATAAATACAGAAACCAATGAAGAAGGAGTAACATATACAGTAAAAGCATGTCCAAAAGACATTGCGACAAGTAGTACAATGTGTAAACAAACAGATTATGTTGTAGTATTCATAAAAGATAAGCCTCAAGAACCGGGTGAACCTGTAGTTATTCCAGTCCCTGATAAACCAAATATTATTAGTTCTGATAATATAACATCAGGTAATACACATACAAGTAATTTTTATTTACAAGT
>CAZJEY010000064.1:0-4376 GCA_964545135.1 uncultured Mycoplasma sp.
GTATAATTTTATTAATGATAGATAATAAAACCCCTAGAACACTAGGTTTAAAGGACATTATTTCTAAATATATTGATCATCAAAAAGAAGTAATAATTAGAAGAACAAAATTTGATTTAGAAAAATCTGAAAATAGAGTACATATCTTAGAAGGCTATAAGATTGCATTAGATAATATTGATGAAGTAATTAAAATCATAAAATCAGCCGATACTGATCAAAATGCTAAGAAAACATTAATTGAGAGATTTAATTTATCGTCAATACAAGCTGATAGTATTTTAGAACTTAAATTAAGAAGACTAACCGGTTTGGAACGTGCAAAAATTGAAGAAGAATTAGCTAACTTATTAAGTTTTATTGAAGAATTACGTGGAATCTTAGCCGATGAGCAAAAGGTATTAAATATAATCAAAAATGAATTATTAGAAATAAAAAATAAGTATGGTGATGATAGACGTACTACAATTGACATGACAGCAATTGATTATATTGAAGATGAATCTTTAATTCCAAATGAAGACGCTATGATAATCTTAACAAAAAATAATTATATTAAGAGAATTACTAATGACACATTTAGAGTTCAAAATAGAGGTGGAAAAGGAGTAAAAGGCCTAACAATTAATGAGGAAGATCTTGTTGAACAATTAATCAGTATTAAGACTCACGATTATATAATGTTTTTTACTAATAAAGGTAAAGTCTATAGGTTAAAAGGTTATGAGATACCTGAATTTAGTCGTACTTCAAAAGGTTTGCCGATTGTAAATTTACTACAAATAGATAAAAATGAGAACATTAGTTCGATTTTAAAAATTAATCGAGAAAATGAAAAAAAATTCTTAATTATGGCTACTAAAAATGGAATTATTAAAAAAACATTACTATCAGATTTCGATAATATCAGAAAAACCGGAAAAATATGCATTAATTTGAAAGATAATGATGAACTTGTAGGTGTTCGTAAAGTTAATGATAGTGAATTGGTTTTATTAGGAAATTCTAATGGTAAAGTAGTTAAATTTAATGAAAAAGAAGTAAGAAATATGGGAAGAACTGCAGCCGGAGTTAAGGGAATGAATATTGATGATGGACATTGTATTTGTATTGAAATTGTTCAAGAGGAGTCAATAGTTCTTATAATAACTGAGAAAGGCTATGGTAAACAAACAAGAACATCTAATTTCCGTCAGACCAAAAGAGGAAGTAAAGGTGTAAAAGCTTTAAATATTACTGAAAAAAATGGTACTTTAATAGCAATTAAGATTATTAATGGTAACCAAGATTTAATAATTATGACTAATACTGGAATGACAATGAGAATGCCAATTTCACAAATTTCTTTATTGGGCAGAGCAACACAAGGTGTTAGGTTAATTAATTTGAAAGATAATCAAAAAATAGCTGCTGTTAGTGTAGAAGATCATTTTATAGAATCTGACGAAAAAGAATAAACAATTTTTAACAATATTTAAAAATTGTTTTTTTATTAAAATTATTTCCCGGGAAATATTTTTGCTACCAATTCTATAAAATTGGTTATAAATTTCAATGTTTCACGTGAAACATTGAAATCATTTTATGATAAACATCAAAAAAACAAACCTTATTATCTATTAATTATTTTAGAATTTCTCTCACTCTATATTTTATGTTCGATTGAAGCATTAGGTTAAAAAATTAGCCACTGCTACAATTATTAATTATTTTATATAAAAATATAGTACAAAAAGAATAAATTATTTAAAAAATATTTCCCGGGAAATAATTATGCTACCAATTCTAGAAAATTGGTTGTAAAAATTAATGTTTCACGTGAAACATTGGTATATTTATATTAAAATGCTATAAAAAAATATAGAAGTATTTATATTGCAAATTAATAATTCGTAAGCTTAATGTTTCACGTGAAACATTAGGTTTGATAATATTTGCCACTGCTTTTTATAATTATTGTAATATGAAAGAACAAATTGTTTTTAAAATATTTCCCGGGAAATAATTATGCTACCAATTCTATAAAATTGGTTGTAAAAATTAATGTTTCACGTGAAACATTATTTAATAATAATTAAAAATAATGGTTTAGTTACTTATGCTTTTTAAAATTAATAAAAAATATAAGAGTATAAATGCGTTGATATATTTAAATAAAACTTTTTTTAATAATAATGTATAATACATTAAATTAATATAATTAATATAAAAATATTTCCCGGGAAATATTTTTGTAACAAATTTTATAAATTTGGTATTTATTTTTTAAAAACAATTAAATTATTTATATAAAATTATTTCCCGGGAAATAATTTGACAACCAAATTTAGAAAAATGGTAATTTTTAAAATTGTTGCATAAAATATACATTTATGTTACTATTTGTTTGCACAACAAATAAGTTGTAATCTGGTCAGAGTAGGAATACAGCAGCCATATCAGCCTCTATTTGTGTGTGCTTTTTTATTATATTATAGTTATGGAGCTAAAAATGAAAGAAAAATATATGAAAATTGCATACGATGAATCGTTAAAATGCTTAAAAAATAATGATGTTCCAGTAGGAGCGGTTTTGGTTATGAATGATAAAATAATTGCTAAATCTTATAATATGAGAGTCAAAAAGAATAATCCATTATATCATGCGGAAATAATATCTATTATTAAAGCATCAAAAAAATTAAAAACATATAATTTAAATGATTGCGAATTATATGTAACATTAAAACCTTGTAGCATGTGTGATGCTGTTATAAATATTGCTAAGATCAAAAATGTTTATTATTTATTAGATAAGCCAATGAATAAAAAAGAGTATAAAACTTGTTATAATTTACTACAAACAAATGTATGTGATGAATACATGCATATATTGAATAATTTTTTTAAAAAATTGCGTAATAAATAAATGATTTTTGCATATGGAAATGTTATAATGAATTAGGGAGGATTATCTATGGATTATAAAGTACTATATAGAAAATATAGACCTCAAGATTTTAAAAGTCTTATTGGTCAAGATGAAATTGTTAAAACACTTGCGAATTCAATTAAATCTGGTAATATAGCTCATTCATATATATTTTCAGGCCCTCGTGGAACAGGAAAAACCTCTACTGCTAGGATTTTTGCTAAAGCTATTAATTGTCAAAATAATATTGATGGTTCTCCATGTAACAAGTGTGAATCTTGTTTAAATTATTCTGATAATCCTGATATTTTAGAAATAGACGCTGCTTCTCATAATGGTGTTGATCAAATTAGAGAATTAATAGAAAATGTTAAATTAATTCCTTCAAATAGCAAATTTAAAATATACATAATAGATGAAGTTCATATGTTATCAATAAGCGCATTTAACGCATTATTATTAACTTTAGAAGAACCACCTAAACATGCAATATTTATCTTTGCAACCACAAATATAGAAAACGTTCCGATTACAATTTTGTCTAGATGTCAAAGATATGATTTTCATAAAATTAAAGTCGACGATATAATAAGTAATTTAAAAGAAATTGCAAAATTAGAAAAAATATCTGTTACTGATGATGCTTTAAAAGAGATAGCTAATATGGCAGAAGGCGGAATGAGAGACGCTTTGGGTATGTTAGACCAGTTATCTAAAAATAAAGAAAAAATTACTTTGGGAATAGTTGAAAATCAAATGAAAAGCATTTCTAATAATAGCTTAAAAGAACTTCTGAGTTATATAGAAACAAATGATGGTAAAAAAATTACTGAATTTGTTGATTTATTGCGAACTAAGGCAATCGATTATAAAACGTTTATAAAGAAATTTGTAAACATATGCACTAATGAAGCTAAAGAAATAAAGTTAAAAAACATTTCTAAAAACCTGTCATTTAATGATTATTCAAATTTAGTCATTGATTTAATTGATTCGTTAAACAGCGTCAACATTAATATTGATCCATATATTTCTTTAGAATTAATTTTATTAAAATATATTAATGTTTGTAATGAAAAAGAAAAAAATATTAAAATAACAAATGAAGAAATATTAAAGCAAAATACTAATAATTGTGTCGATAATAATAAAAGAAATGATGAAAAATATAGCGATATTTCTAAAAATATTAATAAATTAAAAAAAATTAGAATAAACAATTGTTTTGTTGCTGCAAAAAAGGAACATTTAAATACATTTATAAATAATTACACTAATTTTATAAATAGTAACGAAAATAAAAAAACAATAATTATCGATACTATACCGGTTGCGGCATCCTCTAAATATGCAATACTAACTGCTACCAATGAACATTTAGTTTTTAATCTTAATGAAAATTTAAATGAGATTGAAAAAGAATATAATTTAAAATATAATAGTAATATAAAATTTATTTATTTGA
>CAZJEY010000065.1:0-4347 GCA_964545135.1 uncultured Mycoplasma sp.
TAATTTTTTTAAGATTAAAACTAATAAAGAATATTCCATACTGCACTACCTTTCTTTTATAATATAAATTAAATAATTATTAAGAATCCCTCCAATCAAAACTTTAAAACCTATTATAAATTTTAAATGACAATTTGTAAACAAAAAAAGACTTTTTTTATAAAAAAAAAGCAATAAATTATTTATTACTTTCTTTTAATATTTCTAATGCTCTATGCATCTTCATATCATATTTAACTACTTCAATTGACCCGTAAGCCTCAATTAATTCTTCAGGCGTAATTCCATAATTCTCAGCCATTTCCTTAGCTTTATCTTCAGCTTCTTTTTGCGTAAAATCAATCTTTTCATTTTTAGCAATAGCTTCAATCAAATAACGATATTTTACTCTTTTTTCAGCTTCTTTTTCCATTTGTTTATGTAAATCCTCATGTGTTGTTTTAGTAATTTCAAAATATTGTTCTAAAGATAAACCTTGCATCTTTAATTGTTCTGCATAACTATCAATCATTCTATGAACTTCTTCATCAATTATTTCTTCGTTTAAGTCAACTGTCATATTTTCACTAGCTTTACTTAAAAGTTCTTCAACAAAAGCATCTTCATTATCTTTTTGTTTTCTTTCGATAATAGTCTTCTTAACTTCTTTTTCAAAATCTTCTTTAGTCTTAACGTCTTCTAAACCTAAATCTTTGAAAAACTCTTCATTAATTTCTGGCTCTACTTTCGTTTTAATTTCATTAACTTTAACTTTAAAAACAACATCTTTATTTTTTAATTCTTCAACATAGTCTGCTGGAAACTTTAAATTAATTTCAAATTCATCATTAGTTTTATGACCAACTAGTGCTTCCTCAAAACCAGGAATAAATGTATTTGAACCAATTTCTAATGGATAGTTTTCACCTTTACCACCATCCAATGCTTTACCTTCAACATAACCATCAAAATCAATAATAGCTGTATCACCTAAAGCAATTTCACCATTTTCTTTAACAACTATATCAGCCATTTGATTTTGAATAGCTTTTATTTCATTTGCAATTTCCTCTTTAGTAGCAGTTGCTTTCTTTTCTTTTATACCTAAATTCTTATATTCCCCTAATTTTACTATTGGTTCAGTTATAATCTTAAATTTAAAAATTACAGTTGAATCACTTAAACCAGTTACATCAACACTTGGTTCAATTACAGGAATTAATTTTTTTTCTTCTAATATTTTCTTATAGGCAATGTTTATTGCCTCATTAACAGCATCTGGATATAAAGACTCTATTCCAAAATTTTTAAGATAAATATCTTTAGGGGCATTTCCTTTTCTGAAACCATCAATTTTTTTATCTTTATTATTCTTTTTAAAAGAATTATCTAAACATGTAAGCCATTCATTTCCTTCAATTTTAATTTCAATCTCATGTACATTTTTTTTCATTTTTTATCCTTCTTTCTTTAATTATTATATTATATAGACTTGTTTTTTACAAGTTCTTTCGGATTTAAGTCGTTTCCTTTAACAACTTTTATTAAAAATTTATTATATACTTTAATAAATTCAATTAATAATTTGGCTTCCTTTTTATTTGTTGATGACGAATTAATTACTGCAACTAAGTAATTCATATCTATTAGTTCATTACTATAATATTTATCTAATTCTTTTAAAAGGCCAAATTTATCTTGAATGAATGATAAATTTAAACAAATATGTTTTCTACTAATATAATTAACAATATTGGTATATATTTCATCATAACAATTTTCAATCATGTTATACATTGTTAATTCTAAAAAACAATCGCTATTAATTTTATTATCATTTACTAAGTTAATAATCTCTTCTATTTTTTTACTTTTAATCATAACATGATATATTATTTTTATAACTAATTTTTTATAAGTCTTTTCTATATCATTAGTTGGTTTAAAAAATTTATCGCTAGTTAATTCTTCATAATAATCAATTAAATTAAATTTTAAAGGCATCATTTCTTTATATCGGATAATCTTAGTAAGATTAAAATTTGCTTCCATTTTTAATAATATCAATGTTTCTTTTTTCTTTTCTAGATCTTTCTTATGAAAATAATCTTTATTTTCATTATAATTACTTAGTTCATTGATTTTTTTAAAATTATTCTCTAGACATTCAAACAAATATTCAATAGCAATTATATTGGTATGTTCATGATCGGGAATAATTTTTGAAGTTAAATCTCCATAATCATTCGCATTCATAATAAGCCTCCTTTTTACAGGAAAGTATTATAACAATTTTGTAAATTTTTGTAAAGAAAAAAGGATATTAATCCTTTTGACAATTTTCACATATTTCTTCGTTATTTTTCATAACTAATAAGCCATTACATTTTTCACAAATATTTCCAGTTGGTAAATACCATGTTGCATATTTACATTTCGGATAATTGGAACAGCCATAAAATATTTTACCTTTTTTAGTCTTTCTTTCTATTATATCATGTTGACACTTAGGACATGTCGCTACTTTTTTCAATTCTTTTTGTTCTTTTTTAATATATTTGCACTCAGGATAATTGGAACACGCAACAAACTCACCATATTTTCCTTTACGTATTACTAAATCACTTTGACATTCTGGACACACTTCACCTGTTTTTTCAGGGCTTTTCTTTTCCATATTTTTAAGAGCATCATCCATTAAAGGTTCAAATTCATCATAAAAATCATGTAAGACTTTTATATTAGAAATTTTTCCTTCTGCTATTTCATCTAAATCAGCTTCCATATCAGCTGTATATTTAACATTGATAATACTACTAAAATATTCTTGTAATTTATCAGTTGTTTCATAACCTATATCAGTAGGAATAAACTTCTTATCTTCTACTCTAACATAACCACGGTCACGAATAGTAGAAATAATAGTAGCATAAGTACTTGGACGACCAATACCTAAACTTTCTAATTCCTTTATCAAACTACTTTCCGTATATCTACTTGCTGGTTTAGTGAAATGTTGATACTTATTAATTTCATTGCTTACTAATACATCACTTTGATAGTTCTTAAAATCAGGTAACAATTTATCTTCTTGATCTTCATAATCTTTATAAACTTTCAAATAGCCATCAAATACTAAAACACTGCCATTTGCTTTAAATAAATAACCATTATTAAGTAAATATAATGTTGTTTGTAAGACTTTTGCATCAGCCATGATACTTGCAAGAGCACGGGTATAAATCATTTTATATAATTTATATTCATCATTAGATAAATAGTTTTTAACACTTTCTGGAGTTCTTTCAATACTAGTTGGTCTTATTCCTTCATGGGCGTCTTGAGCTAGTTCATTTTTTTTACCACTTTTAACATAACCAATATATTCATCACCATAAGTCTTTTTAATAAAAGCCTTAGTAGCATTTACAAATTCATTGCTTACTCTAACACTATCGGTACGCATATAGGTAATAAGCCCTACTGTTTCCTTTTCTAAATCTATTCCTTCATATAATTTTTGCGCTATACTCATTGTTTTTTTAGCAGCAAAATTAAGTCTGGTAGAAGCCATTTGTTGCAAAGTTGAAGTTTTAAATACCTCTTTAGCTCCCTTTTTTCTTTCTTTTTCTTCAATCTTATCAATCTTAAAAGATTTAGAAAGATTATTAATTATTTCATCTGCTTCTAATTCATTACTAATTTTTATTTCTTTACCATGATATTTAACTAATTCTGCAGTAAAATCTTTAAAATCTGCTTCTATTGTCCAATACTCCTCTGGTATAAATGCTAATATTTCTCTTTCTCTATCTACTATTAACTTTAAAGCAACAGATTGAACACGACCAGCACTTTTACCACCAGTCTTATATTGCATTAATTTACTCAATCTAAACCCAATTATTCGGTCTAAAATTCGTCTAGTCTCACCACTTTTTACTAAATTCATATCGATTTTACTAGGATTTTTCAAAGCATTAATTACCACATCTTTAGTAATTTCTCTAAAAACTACTCGATCATATTTATTATCCGGTATTTCTAGTTCATCTAATAAATGCCAAGAAATTGTTTCTCCTTCACGATCGGGGTCTGTTGCTAAATATATGTGATTTGCTTCACTAACTAATTTTTTTAAGTATTTGATATCTTTTGTTTTTCCTTTAATTATTTTATAAGTAGGTTTAAAATCATTTTCTAAATCCACCCCTAAACCATATTTACCACTAGTAGCTAAATCTCTTATATGACCTTTACTAGATACTACCTTATATTCACCATTTAAGTATTTTTCTATTGTTTTACTTTTAGCAGGTGATTCAACTATAACAATATTATTCATTAATCCTCCTCATTAACTATATT
>CAZJEY010000066.1:0-4307 GCA_964545135.1 uncultured Mycoplasma sp.
AGAAAGGTAGTGCAGTATGGAATATTCTTTATTAGTTTTAATCTTAAAAAAATTAGTTATATTACCTTATCAAGAGATAAAGATCGAATTAAAAGATTTAATAAGTAAAAAGATAATAAAAATTAGTAATAATAAATATAATGGAAAACTTTTAATAGTTGCACCTATTGATGATAAAGAAAAGAATCCATCAATTGATGATTTGCCTAAAGTTGGTGTTATTGCAAATATTAAAAGTGCGATTGAATTATCGAATGGTAATATAAGAGTTACTCTTAAAGGTGAAAAAAGAGTAAGTGTTTGTGACTATAAAAGTTTTAGTGACGATATTTTATTATCTACTAATAAAGATGTAACATTACCTAAATATGATAAAGTAGTAGAGCTTGCTACTGTTAGAAAATTAAAAGAAAAATTAAATGATTATATTAATTCTGCCAACAACATATCTAATAGTATTTTAAAAACAATTGCCGATGTAAATAAAGTAAATGTCCTAAGTGATATGATTACCATATTTTTACCGTTATCAACTGCTAAAAAATTAGAATATATGCAAGAAATTAATGGGATCAATCGTGCTAATAAATTGATTGAAGATATATCTTTAGAAATTAAAGTAATAGAACTTGATAAAAAAATTGAAGATAAAATAGAAAGTTCTTTTACCAAAAGTCAAGAAGAATTTTATTTAAATGAAAAAATTAAAGAAATAAAAAAAGAATTAGGTACGTTAGATTATAAAGAAGAAGAAGTAAAATTATTTAGAGACAAATTAAATAAATTAGATATTAATGATTTGACAAAGAAGAAAATAAGTGAAGAAATTAATAAGTATGAAATAATAAATGATACTTCACCTGAAAGTAGCGTTATAAGAAATTACTTAGATTGGTTTTTTTCACTACCTTGGAATCAAAGTAAAAAAGAAAATTTAGATACTAAAAAAGTAATAAATGCTTTAAATAAAAGTCATTATGGTTTAGAAGAAATAAAAGAAAGAATAGCAGATTATATATTTTTAAAGAAATTAAACAAAGATATTTCAAGTCCGATTATCTGTTTAGTAGGTCCGCCAGGAGTAGGAAAAACAACAATTGCTTCAAGTATTGCAGCTTCTTTGAATCGTGATTTTTATAAAATTAGTGTTTCGGGTTTAAATGATTCTACTGAACTTATTGGTAGTAGAAGAACCTATTTAGGAGCGTTGCCTGGTAAAATTGTTCAAGGCTTAAGAAAGTGTGGTTCTAATAATCCAGTTATTTTGATTGATGAAGTTGATAAAATGGTAAAGGATTATAAGGGTGATCCAGCTAGTACCTTATTAGATATTTTAGATAATAAACAAAATAAAACATTTGTTGATAATTATATTGAAGAACCTTTTGATTTAAGTAATATTTTATTTATTTTAACTGCTAATACTATAGAAAATATTCCTAGTACACTATTAGATCGTTTAGAAATAATTGAACTTAGTAGTTATACTGAATTTGAAAAATTAGATATTGCTAAAAAGTATTTAATTCCTAATATTTTAGAAGAATATATGATTGCAAAGAAAATTAAAATTAAAGATGAAGATATTTTAGATATAATTAATTCTTATACTTTAGAAGCAGGAGTTCGAGACTTATCACGAATATTAGCAAAATTAATAAGAAAAATGCTAATGAATGATAATTATTCTTTAAAAAAGGAAGATATTATAAAATATTTAGGGAAGAAAGAATATACTAAAGAAAGTCTTAAAGAAAATAATTATGGCGAAGTAAAAGCTCTTTCTTATACTCCTCTAGGCGGAAAAGTATTAAGCGTTGAATGTGTAAAATTTAAAGGTAGTGGAAAACTTATTTGTACAGGTAGTTTAGGTAATGTTTTAAATGAAAGTATTAGTGTTGCCTTAGATTATGTTAAAACTAATTATTTAAAAGATGATTTAAATCAATTTGATATTCATATTCATTTGCCTGCAGGTGGCATTAAGAAAGAAGGACCATCATGTGGCGTCGCTATTTGTACTGCAATTATTTCCCTTTTTCTAAATAAGCAAGTTTCTTCTTTTGTTTCTTTCACTGGTGAAATATCTTTAACAGGTAATATTTCTAAAGTCGGCGGAATAAAAGAAAAATTAATTGCGGCATATAATAGTGGAATAAAGAAGGTATATGTTCCTCTTGCTAATAAAAATGATGTATTAAGTATTCCTAGTTTAATTCAAAATAATATAGATATAATTTATGTATCATCTTATCATGAAATTTATGAAGATTTATTTAGTAATTAATTAACTAAAGTATGATATAATTAAAATAGGAAGTGATAGTAATGAAGATTATAGAAGTTTTAAATAACATAGATTATATAAAATGTTATAATAAATTAGATTTAGAATTTAACGATGTGGGAATAAATTCTAATGAAGAAATAGAGATGTTTATCGGCCTTAAAGGTGATAATAAAGATGGCTCAATATATTATGAAAAGGCATTTGAAAATGGTATTAAAATTGCCGTTATAAATAATATTTCCTTAAAAGAAGATATCGAAAAATATTTAAAAGACAATAATAAAATGTTAATTATAGTAGAAGATACTTTAAAATTTTTACAACAACTTGCTATATACAAAAGAAGTCTCTATAATATACCCGTTATTGGTATCACTGGTAGTGCTGGGAAAACTAGTACAAAGGATTTAGTTTATAGTGTTGTTAGCAAGAAATATAAAACATTAAAAACTAAAGATAATTATAATAATCATATTGGTGTACCTCTTACTATTTTAGCCTTAAAAGATCATGAATGTTTGGTAGTTGAAATGGGAATGGATCACTTTGGTGAAATATCAAATTCTTCAAAAATTGCAAAACCAACTTTATCATTAATTACTAATATTGGTACATGTCATATGGAATTGCTTGGTGGAATAGAAGGCGTTTTAAAAGCTAAATTAGAAATATTAGATGGAATGAGCGAACCTAAATTAATAGTAAATAATGATAATGAATTATTACATAGATATGCTACTAAAAATAAAGTAATAACTTTTGGTATAGATAATCCAAGCGATATAATGATAAAAATATTGAAAGAAGAACCATACTATTCAATTATTTCCTATAAAAATATTGATATAACAATTCCTAAAGGCGGATATGCTTTTATATATAATGCTCTTGCTGCTATTTCCGTAGGAATAGCATTGGATATTTCTATCGCAGATATAAAAGCTGGAATAGAAAATACAATTTTTACTGAAGGCAGAGGCGAAATAATAAAAGTACATGGTTATGAGATAATAAGTGATTGTTATAATGCTAATTTAGAAGCCACTACTTCGGCAATTAATTATTTAGGATTGTTTAAAAATCGCAAAATAGCAGTATTAGGTACTATAGGTCAATTAGGAGATTATGCTGAGTCTGGTCATGGCAATTTAGGACATGAGATATACAAAAATAATATTGATATTTTAGTGACTGTTGGCAAATATACAAATTTCATAAATGAAGTTGCAATAAATGATGGATTTGATAAGAATAATTCATATCATTTTACCAATATTGATGATGCAATTAAATTATTAAAAAGTATTTTAAAAGAAAATGATACAATATTAGTTAAAGCAAGTCATTTTAATAATTTTATAAAAATAGTTGATGAATTAAAAAAATAAAAGTATTTTAAAGGCTTTTATTTTTATTATGAATTATTTTATTCTTTTATCATATAGTTTGATAGGAGAGTGATTATTTATGGATATTAAAATACCTTTTGAAAGTGTAGTAAAATTTAAAACGACTTGTTATGAAATTACTAAAATGAGTTTAGAACATGAGTATACTATTAATGACGATACTATTTTAGGAAATTTTATCATTTCTGGTGATTATAGATCTCATGAAATAAGCATAAATAAAGATGAATTTAAATATACATTGCCTTTTCAAGTTGAATTAAATGATAATATTGATTTGGATACAATAGAATTAGATATAGATGATTTTGCTTATGAATTAGTTGAGAATGATAGTTTAAAAATTAACATTGTATATAATGTAAAAGCTGACTTAAAAGAAGATATTGAATTTGAAAGAGTTGATGAAGAAGAATTAGTTAAAGAATTAGATAACTTAGCTGATTTAGTTTTAGAAGAGAATAATACGCCAGAAAACATTGAAGAAGATGAAGAAATAATTGATTTAAATGAGGATAGAAAAGTAGATGACAGTACTCAAACAGATATTATCAATAGTATTAGCGATGAAGAGAGTTATGTAACATATCATATTCATATGGTAAAAG
>CAZJEY010000067.1:0-4274 GCA_964545135.1 uncultured Mycoplasma sp.
CATTTAATAATTGCAAGTATAATAACTAATTTTTACCATTATGTCAACAGAAATCTGCTATATTGATAGCGTATCCAAAAATGGGATTTTTAAATTAATTGATAATAAAAAATAGAAAGCAGTTTTTTACTTATAAAAATTATACCAATATTTAATGAAATTACAAATACTTTTAATGAAACTTTTTTAACTTATAGAAAGTTATTATTTTGTCCTTAATTTATGATAATTGTAACCATTAATTTATTTACTTTTGACTTCTCTTTATAAGCTTAGCATGAACTACTGCTCTTTTTGATTTAGAATAACAAGTACTTAGAGTCAGTATTCTATCATCTTTAGTTAAAGAAGCATTAAAATTATATAAACTTCTTCCTTTTATATTATTTAAAAATGTTTCAAATTCAAGATCACTACTAAAAGCAGTGGTAATATAATAAGTTTCATCTGGTATATCATATACTGAAAATATCTGCCATAATGTATTTTCAGTTTCAGTAGATATCTTAATAATATGATTGTCTTTATTTTGGTACCAATCGGATTTCAAAGTTTTCTTTAAAGTACCAAACATTGTTTTATCTAACCTACTATGCGCATATAAAATATTATTCTTACTACTTAAATCTTTATTATTACGATAATCTAAGAAAACCCAACCTGCTTCATTATATTTTTTATCAAAAGAATGTGTTAAATAATATTCGTTATCATTACTTTGAACAAAAGGATAATTAATATTAGTATTATTGACATTAATCCAACCAATTGTGTCAGCATTTTTTTCTTTTAAAGCACTAATATCTACATCTATTAATGGAAATCTAATATAGTACCAATAATCACTTTCTTTATCTATATCCTCGTTTACTAATTCTGTTAAATTTTCATCGACTTCTTCAATCTTTGTTATTTCATCAATATCATCTATCACTTTTGAGGTTTTATCATTATCTCTTAACCAAAATAATATTGATACAGCACTAGTAATCAAAATTATAAGAAAAAATATGATAAGCAGTTGCCATACCCATTTTTTTAATCTTTTCTTTTTTTTACTTGAATGTGTAAAACCATCATTACTTTCTTTAGAATCTTTTAATTTTGGTAATATTATATCATTTTCATTATTATTTGCCATTCTAACCTCCTTTAAAAATAGGATTTACTACAATAATATTGTACAAAATTTTTACTTTTAAGTCTACACATCAATAAAGGTTTTACAAAATAATGTTCAGTATAAAATTATTAAGTTTAATTTACTAACAAAGAATAAAAAACTCATTTTATAAAAATGAGTTTTAAAACAATTATGTATTTTTATCAGCAAATTAATTTATTCTTTGTTTAATTGTCAAAGTTAATGATTGTCCTGCAGGAGTACTGAAAGTAACTTTAATATCTGCATACCTATTTGATGTTCGACCATCAGAATTAGTATAAATAGCCGCTAAGGTTCCTTTAAATACAGTTGCTGTAGTACTAATTGTTCCTGCGTATTTACATGTTTCACCAGAATAAACCTCATCCTCACATTTTGCATTCCAAGAGACACTTTGATTAGCAGTGATACTAAATTCTCGTTCTCCAGCATGATAGAATTTTTTTGATGTTGCTAATCCAACAAAACTATTATCATTTTCGGAACCTGTAAAATGTGCATATAAATCTTTTTCAAGAGTAACATTTACACTGGCACTTTTACCACTTGGAAGTGTACCAATTACCTTAACAGTTTGTCCAACTTCACATGTTTGAGCAGCTTCAGAACTCAATTCAGAGTCAGCTAATGCTGTTATTACACCTGTTTGACCATTAATCTTAGCGCATGTTGTATCAGCCAATGAGTAAGTAACTTTACTATTGCTTGAATTTTGAACATTTGCAGTTACTTGGGCTGTTTTTACTCCTCTTCTATGTATAGCATTACGATTAATAGATAAACTAATTGTTTCTTCCTTTACTTCTTGCACAGGTTCTTTCTTAGTTTCTATTTTTTCCCATTTAGCATAAAGTGTTATATCTTCGCTTAATAATGCTTTATTATAAACTGGTGTTCCATTTTTTGTTTCCCAAGTTACAAACTTATATCCTTTATAAGTTGGATTGCTTGGTAAATTAAGTTCTGTTCCCTTATTAATAGTTATACTATCAACTTTAGATCCACCTCTAGAATCAAAAGTAATTGTAACTGTTTCTATTACTCCTTCATAAACAGCTTTTAATTTAGTGTCTTCTTTTATTTTAGTATCAAAATCAAATGGTTCATCTGCTAAAACATCTTCGCCATCTTTTACATCAATTACTTCATACCAATCAATAAATAATTCTCCTAAATCTTCTTTATCTTTGATGTCTTTTTCATTAATAACTTTATTATATTTAACTTGAACAACTTCATTATCTGTACCATTATTTAAATCAAAAGTAACATCAAATTTACGGTTAAAAAACCATAATAAGAATAAAATAATGGCAAGTAATATAACACCAACTACTACTGCAATAATTTTCTTCTTATTTTTTTCTTTTGAAGTATCAACTACTTCTTTAGCTTCTTTTTTTGACATAAATTTCTCCTCCTATAGTAATTATATATTAATTTTTTTATTTATAATAGATGAAAATAGTCATATTTTAAAAAGCAATTTTATGATTAAAGTCATTTTTCTTTATTTGATTAAAATAATATGATAAAATAAAAATATATTTTGGAGTTAGTTATGAATGATAGAAGAAAAATAATGATTATTGAAGATCAAGCCTTACTTAATAATATGATGCAGAAAACATTAGCAAATGATTTTGAAATAGTTTGTAGTTGTACAAGCGCTAAAGATATGTTAAGTTTATATCAAAAATATACTCCTGATTTAATTATCACCGATGTTATCACCAAAGATGATGCTAATGGTATAGAGTATGCTAAAGAAGTAAAAGAAAAATATGGTAAGCAGGTTAAAATTTTGGCTATTACTGGAGTACCAGAAATAACCTTTTTAGATAATGCTAAAAAAAATAATTTAGATGGGTTAATTTATAAAGATATTGATAGCGATACATTCTTAGCAAGTATTAATCAAATACTTAATGGCTATACTCTATTTCCTGATAATTATACTTATAATGATAAGAATGAAAAATTAAAAAATCTATCACCAAAGGAAATAAAAATAATAAAATTATTGTGTGAAGCTAAAGATCGAGAAGATATTGCTAAAGAACTAAATATAACTTATGGTACACTAAAAAACTGTCTTACAAATATTCTTAATAAAATGGAATTTGATAGCATTTCTAAGCTTATTATTTTTTGTATAAGTAATGGTTATATTGTACCAGACAAAAAAATAGAAAGTAATCTTGAGTAACTTTCTATTTTTATATAACTATCTTTAAAACAAAACCTTTATCAGTCAAAATATTTAAACTACCATTCATTGTAGCTAGTTTTCTTCTCATACCTTTTATACCTTCGTTTTCATAAATTACTAAATTAGGTTTTTTACCATCATTAGTAATAATCATTTCAATTCTATCAAAATATTTAGTTATTCTTACTTTGATATTTTTACTATCAGCATGAATAATCGCATTTGTAATTGATTCTCTAATTATTTCAAAGAAAATATTAGCAACTTTTTCATCTTCAGGAAGTTTCCCATTCAAATTAATATTAATACCTATTACTTTATACATTTTCATTAAATTACTTAATTTTTCATTAATAGTTAATTGGGAATCAAAATCTTGATAAATGCTATCTAATAAGAATAATACAGTTTTAACATCTTTTGAATTCTGTTCTAAAAACTTAGTAAATAAAGCAAGACGATGACCAATTATATCATGATATTCATTTTTAATTTTTAACAAATTTTTCGATTTTTCTATTGTTTCTAAGTTTTTTATTGTTTCTAACAACTTCTCATTATTCTCTTTTATTTCCTTGTTTTGTAATTTTTCTTGTTCATATAATTTATATAATTCTGATATGTCATTTAAAATAATTTCCTTACTATTTATTATTCTTAATTGGTAAATTTTATTATGGAATTTTAATAAATAATCATCATCAGTCTTCTCAATACTCTTTTTTATTAAATTATTTATGTAATCCTGTTTTATATTAAATTCTTTTAAAATACTACTCATAATATTATTCATTAATACTATATCATTTTTATCATCTAAGAATAAAATTCCAGAATCAGCCATATCAATACCATTTTTAACAGATAAAGTATTCATATATTCTTGCTTAAATAATT
>CAZJEY010000068.1:0-2854 GCA_964545135.1 uncultured Mycoplasma sp.
AAAGGTACTGGCTATGGAATAATGTATCCAACTTTAAAAGAAATGAAACTTGATACTCCAGAAATAATTAAACAAGGAAATAGATATGGAGTTAAATTAAAAGCAACTGCTTCAAGTATTCATTTAATTAAATGTGATGTTGAAAGTACATTTGAACCAATTATTGGTAGTGAACTGCAAAGTAAAGAATTAATTAATTATATTATGAAAGATTTTGAAGAAGATCCAAGTAGTATTTGGAAAAGTGAAATATTTGGAAGAAGTCTTGAAACTATTGTTCAAGAAGGTATTCAAGCAAAACTCAATATGATTCCAGAAAATACAAGATACAAATTATCAAGCACTGTTACTAAGATAGTAAATAAAGGAAGCAATAATTTAATAGCAATTGTTCTATAATTTATTAAAAAAAGTATATTTTTTGTAAAAAATTGCTTTTTTTTATTGATTTTAAGGCAAATATTTGCTACTCTTAATATGTGAGAACAATATGTTCTTAGATTATGTTAAATATATGAGGAGGTAGAAAACATGTCTAAAACAGAATTAGTTGAATTTATTGCTTCAAAAGCTAACTTAACAAAAGCTGATGCAAATCGTGCTTTAGATGCTGCTCTTGAAGGAATCACAGCAGGATTAAAAAAGGAAGGAAAAGTTGCTCTAGTTGGATTCGGAACTTTCAGTGCTAAAAAACGTGCTGCAAGAGAAGGAATTAATCCATTAACTAAGGAACCTTTAAAAATTCCTGCAAAGACAGTTGCTTCATTTAAAGCCGGAAGCAAACTAAAAGATGCTTTAAATTAATTAAGTAAAATTTAGTAAATAAGAAGTTAGCTTGTGCTAACTTCTTTGATTTTTTAAGAGTATTTGAGTATAATATTATTGAGGTATTTATGAAGAAAAAAATTTTAATTATAATTTCTTTTTTATTAATGCTTATACCATTTTTTATAAATAGTTATAATTTATTAAGAATGGTATCTTTATTATGTGGAATAATTTTACTTGGATATTTAATTAGTGGTAAGAAGAAAATAAATATATTTATGGTTGTTTATATTGTATTAATAATTGTTTCTACTTATAGTGTTGATTATTTATTATCTTGCTTATATGTAAGAGTACCAATATATAGTTTTGAAAATAAATCTAATGAATATGTTAGTACTTATAATAGTATCTTATATCGAGTATATAATTGTAATGGCATAAACTATTTTGATAATAATTATCAAAAAGAATTTAGTTGTGATCCGACGTTAATAAGTAATACTGATATTAATAAAGTTTTGAATGAGCCAGAGAATTTTTATAAAGAAAATAAAAAAGATTTTATCAAAGTAACTGGTAAAATAAGCAAAATAAATGGTAATTCTAGTTTGATTCTAAGAAGCTATAAAATAGATGACGATAATACGTTAAATGGTTATGTAGTATTTAATGAAAGTAGTAGTTTAGAAATAAAAATAAATAACAAGATGGATATCAGTCATTATAAAATTTATGACTATATAACTGTAGTTGGAGAAATTTATAAATATGAAAATAATACTATATATATGGATAATGTAGTAATAGAGGATAAGGATTTGTATAGCAATTATAAATTAAGCGTTATAAAGCCAACTAGTTGCCATGGCTTAGAAGAATATACAGAGCATTATTATACTTATTGTTTAGCAAACATATATGTAGATTATGGTATTGATAAATATGAATTAAGTTATGCTTTAAAAGATAAAAAGATTACTTTTGATAATTTGAAAAATAATTACTTAGCAATGGAAGAAAAAGATGAAATGGATTTATATACACTAGATAACTTTAAAATACTAGTTTGTAATGAAGATAAAATAATACTTTTAAACAAAGATACTAAAAATGAATATAATGTTTGTGAAATGCAAATAGATGAGTAGAAAAATACTATTTCAATTGTCAAAAAATGTTAAAGTGGAAATTTTGACATTTTTTTTGCTTTTCCAAATTTAAATATTATGATACAATAGTTGTACAAGAAACGGGGAAAAATTAATTGGAACATTATTTTACAAATAATAATGATTTAAAAAGTGAACTTAGAGACATAAAGTATACTTTAGGTGAATATAATTTTATGTTTAAAAGTGATAATGGAGTTTTTTCTAAAAATGAAATTGATTATGGTAGTGAATTTTTAGTTAAAACCTTTTTGAAGTCTAATAAAAAGCATGTTAATAATTTATTAGATGTTGGTTGTGGATATGGTTTTATTGGTGTTACTTTAGGAAAAATACTTAATGCTAAAGTAACTATGATTGATGTAAATAAAAGAGCATTACATTTAGCAAAAATGAATGTTGATATAAATAAAGTAAATGGTGATTGTCTATTAAGTGATATATATGAAAATGTCGTAAACAATTATGATTTGATTATTTCTAATCCGCCAATAAGAGCTGGAAAAGAAGTTGTTCTTAATATTCTTATTGGGGGCTTAGAAAGATTAAATAAAGATGGAGAGTTGTGGTTTGTAATTAGAAAGAACCAAGGAGCAGAAAGTATAAAAAAACGAATTTGTGAATTAGCTAATTGTGAGGTCATTGCTAAAAGCAAAGGTTTTTGGATTTTTTGTGCTAAAAACCAATGATTTTTATTGACTTTACATTATTTTACTAGTATAATTTTAAATTGGTGACTTATTTGTTTTTTTAGAAAACTAAAAAATTAGGTATAGGGGTGAGATCGTGGCTTATAAGACTCAAAAATTCGGTGATTACCGAGAAAGAAGAAGTTTTGCAAAAACAAAAAACACTCTTGAATTAAACGATTTATTGGAGATTCAAAAGAAATCTTACCAAACTTTTTTAACTGA
>CAZJEY010000068.1:2954-4240 GCA_964545135.1 uncultured Mycoplasma sp.
AGAAGTCCATCTATTTATTTCAAAAGAGAAATAGATAAAAATGGTCGTCGTATTATAACTGGAGAAATGATTCCCAATAAAGGTACATGGTTAGAATTTGAAACAGATGCTAAGGATATAGTATATGTAAGAATTGATCGTACTAGAAAAGTGCCAGTTACAACACTTTTACGTGCTATTGGATTATCTAGTGATGAAGATATTTTAGAATTATTTGGTGAAAATGAATTAATTAAAAATACCTTACAAAAAGATAGTACTAAAAATACTGATGAAGCTTTAATTGAAATTTATGAAAAATTAAGACCAGGTGAACCAGCTACATTAGATAGTGCTAAAAACCAATTAATTACTAGATTCTTTGATAGATTCCGTTATGATTTAGCCAAAGTTGGTCGTTATAAATTTAATAAAAAATTAAATATAACAGATCGTCTACTTGGAACAACTTTAGCTGAAACTATTGATGATGGTAAGATTAAAATTGAAAAGGGAACATTAGTAACAAAAGATGTTCTAGAACAATTAAAAGAAGTATTTAGTAAAGGCTACAATTTAAAAGAAGCTTTAACTAATATGGAATTAGATGATTATAATAAGATTCAAACAGTATTAGTATATAATAAAGAGGATAAGAAAAAAATTATCAAAATTATTGGTGTTGATACTAGTGTTGATGAAAAAAGATTAACTATTCCTGATATTTATGGAGCAGTTTCATATTACTTAAATTTACATGATAATATTGGTGAAACTGATGAAATTGACCATTTAGGAAATCGTCGTGTTCGTCAAGTTGGTGAACTTATTCAAAATCAATTTAGAATAGGTATGGCGAGAATGGAAAGAGTTATTCGTGAAAGAATGACTACTCAAGAATTAGAAAATGTTACACCAAAAACATTAATTAATATTCGCCCTGTTACAGCTAGCTTAAAAGAATTCTTTGGTTCAAGTCAATTGTCAAAATTCATGGATCAAGTTAACCCTATAGCTGAATTAACTGATAAAAGACGTTTATCTTCTTTAGGACCAGGAGGATTATCTCGAGATCGTGCTGGAATGGATGTTCGTGACGTTAATTCATCACATTATGGTAGAATTTGTCCAATAGAAAGTCCTGAAGGACAAAATATCGGTCTTATTACTTCTTTAGCAGGATATGCGAAGATAAATGAATATGGATTTATTATGACTCCATATCGTAAAGTTAAAAATGGTGTCATTTCTAAAGAAATTGTCTATATGACTGCTGATGAAGAAAGAGATTTATATATTTCTCAAGC
>CAZJEY010000069.1:0-4212 GCA_964545135.1 uncultured Mycoplasma sp.
CCAACTGTTTATCGTATACGTACAGGAACAAAAATTGAAAAAACTTTATATTCTAAAAATGTATTTAAAACTACCTCTTTGCCGAAAGGTTTTAATGCAAAATTATTATTTTTTCCTTACAGATATTATATATTAACAGATTATATTAATCCACCATTACTGATTAAACCACAGTTTGTCCCGAACGGTGAATGTCATATAAAAGTAATAACATCAGTATCAACAGAAGGAAAGTATAATTTATCAGTAGAAGGATATAAAGGTGATGTAAACGGAAATTTAGAAGGTATAAACACATCAGCAAATTATATGATAGCAAATACAGGTTCAGCATATTCTCAATTTTTATCAACATCAGCATCACAATTTGCTCAAGAAAAAATTAATGCAAGTTTAGAAAATGATTTAACATTAAAACAAGCATACAGAAATAATAATTTAGAATTACAAAGGAATAGCTTACAATATGATAATAAACAAATTGGTAATATATTTGAAGGAATTACAAATATATTATCAGGGAAAATAGGTGCTTTAGGTGGTAATGTTTATAATGCTTCTTATAATAGTTTAAGCAACCAATTACAAAAAGATAGTATTAACAATAGTTTTAAAAATACGTATGAAAGTGTTAAACTTAGTGAAGCAAATATGTCAAGTATGATTAATGCAAAAATAACTGATATGATAAATACACCTAAATCTATTATATCATCTGGTAATGATAGTCTTTTTAATATAAATTTATCAAATAAGAAAATAGATTTAATTGAGTATACTGTAACAGATGAACAAGTTGAAAAATTAACAGACCATTTTAACAAGTATGGTTATTCTCATAACAGATGGAAAGCTATAAGTGAGTTAATAAAAAATAGAAAATACTTTAATTATATTCAGACAACAATTTGTAATATAATTGGTGATAAAATACCATATGAGGATTTAGAAGAAATTAAAAGTATTTTTAACAAAGGTTTAACATTCTGGCACGTAGAAAATAATATTGAAGTTGGAAATTATGCAAAAGCAGTAAAGAATGATGAGGTGATATAGTGGAAAGACAAATAATAAAAAATCATTTTATGAAAAAGTTTGAAATTATAGCCCTTAATCTTTTTAGTTGGGAAAACTTACCCCCAACTATTGAGGAAAGGTATATAGAAAAAGCATTATTTAACAAAGGACTTGTTTGTCTAGTAGATGATAAAAACTTTGGACAAATAGTTGTAGGTTGTTCTTATTCTCAAAACATGAATATTTGGGGAGAACCTACTGAGGTTATAACATCAGGATTTAATTATGTTAAAACATTTAATATAGAAAATACTATAAATACAAATTCAGTAATAGACTACGGAGAAGAAAATAGATTAAAAAATGCGTTAGTTTGTCAAAACAATGATTTAGCAATTTCAACTAGGGAAATCTTAGAATATTATGTTAATAAATTGGTTGAAGTAGAATTAAGTACATTTACTAATGTTTATTTACAGAAATTCCCCTTCTTAATTAACACAACTAAAGATAATGAAATGACAATGAAAACATTAATATCAAAAGTTGATAAAGGCGAACCTTACATCATGTATAATAAAAAGATAGCAGACTTAACAACTGCAGTTGATGTATTTAACTTGAATGTCCCTTTTGTAGCAGATAAGTTAATGCAATACCGTTTTGAAACAGAACGAGAGATTTACACACTTTTCGGATTTAATAATAATTTTGAGAAAAAAGAGAGATTATTAACTGATGAAGTTAATGTAAATAATGATTTTATTAACTGTAATATTGACAGTATGTATAAGAAAAGAAAACAGTTTGCTGAATTAATGAACGCAAAATATGGTTGGAATGTTCAAGTCAAGAAACGTTATGAAATAAAAGAAAATGAAGAATGTGTAAAAGAGGTGGAAAAAGATGAGTAAGTACACAATGGAATTAAGAACAGTTGTTAATCATACTGATATTTTTAATAACCTTGATTTTCCTTTTTACACTAACAGTATAGAATTAAAAGAAAAATTTAAAAAACAATTTATCGAATATTATTATTATGATGAGATAGGTTTTTCAACAATAGACAAATTTGTAAGTAGGTTGCATAATTTACTTCACATTAAAATGGACTACTACAAGCAAATATATGAAACAGAGTTAAGAAGTAAAGATATTGATTTTATGTTAAATAAAGATTTAGAGGAAAGTTATGAAAAGGAAGTTAACTCTAACGCTGAAAACACTAACACAACAAGCAACACAAGTAATGTAAATAGTAATACATCATCTGAAAACAAAACATTAACAACACCTAACCAACAGTATACTATGAATAACAATTACGTTGATGGAATAATTCAAAATGATGTAAATAATAATTCTACTGGTACAAGTCATATTAATTCTCAAAATGTATCAAAAGGTAATGGTAAAGAAATTACAAAACTTGTTAGTAAGGGTAATATAGGTATTACATCAAGTGCAGAATTATTAGAAAAATGGAGGAATGTAATAATTAATATAAATGAGCAAATTATTAATGATTGCAGTATTTTATTTATGGGGGTGTATTAATTTGAGTACATGGATTGATTTAGAAAATATTTTTGACAACAGGCAAGGATTTGGAACAGAAATAAACATTGAGGAATGTTTACACAATGAAACAGATGTTATAATTTCTAATGACTTATATCAACAATTATTATCAGAATTAAATAAATATTACGCAGATACTGATAAAATAGTTTTAGATTTAAATAATAATGTTAATTTTGTAAAAGAGAGTTTAGTAGATACTAATGATAAAGTAATTATGAATAAATCTTTAATAGATGAAATATTACAAGAATTGGTAACAGTAAAAAACAACATACAGACTAATGTAAATAATATAGAAAAAAATAAAAATGATATATTAGAACTAGATGAGTTAATAACACAATTAAATGTAACAATAAATAATATAGATAAAAAATATAATTACTTAAAGGAAAATATTGCAGTAGTAACAAATGATAGTGAATTAAGAAGTGCATTAGCAGATAATATAAGAATTATTTTTATAAAAAGTACAGAAGTTTTTAAACCAACACAAGCATACTTAATTCCAGAAAATACTAAAATAATAGGAATTAATAAACCAGTTTTTGATTGTAGTTATTCCTCTAGTTTAAACAATATGTTTAGAAATAAATTAACTGGAAATGAAAGTGAATATAATGGAAGTGGTAACATTTCTATAGAAGGATTAACTTTTATAGGAAATAATATGAGCAAAGCCTTTACTTGTATAGCCTTTGCTCATGGTGATAATATTAAAATAAAAAATTGTAAATTTGATGGTTTTAACAACTGGCATAATATAGAATTAAGTGGTTGCAGAAATGTTATAATAGAAGAAAATTACTTTGTAAATTTTGGGCAAGGTTCTTCTAATCCAACAGAAGTTATTCAATTAGACCTTCCTTCGTCCAATTCTGTTTATCCGTGGACTTGTTACTATGATAGTACACCATGTAACGATATAATTATAAGGAATAATGACTTTGATACTATTGCGACTTCTACTGGTGTTATAGGACAACATACTTATATAGAAGGTAAAAGGCATGAAAATATAAGAATAGAAAATAACAGATTATATAATGTTGACAACTTCGTATATTTACTAGGTACAAATAATTTAAAAGTATTAAATAACTATGGGGAAAATGTATTTAATTTTATGTATTTTGGTACAGCTTCAAATAATCCACAAACTAACACAAAAGTAACAGGAAATAAAATTTATTTTAAACAAAATTACACAGTTAAACCACCCGAACCTTCTGGATATACAGGGAAATTTATATACCCAATTTTATCATCAAGTGCTACAGTAATAAATGATAATAATTTAATTATAAATAATAATATAATAAGTAATTGTAAAGACCATGCAATTACCACATCATGTAATAGAGTAGTAATTTGTAACAATATATTAACTAATGTTACTAAACATTCTATTTATATATGGGGAGGAAATAGGGCAGTAATTACTGGAAATATAGTTTATGGAAGTAATGCAGTAAATATAATGCAAGGTGGAAATAATAACATTAAAACAGAAAGGTGTATTTGTACAAATAATATTGCTACAATAGGTACTGGTGTAAATTACACTTCTTCTAACAGTTTAGAAAGTGGTAATGTTACAAATTAAGT
>CAZJEY010000070.1:0-4197 GCA_964545135.1 uncultured Mycoplasma sp.
TAAAAGTTAGGGTAAAAAAAGATAGTAATATATTAGTTAGTTTAATTGAATCTATTATAAAAATATTTACTGACTATGAAGAATATACTACTAAGAAAATTTATATTGCTAAGTGGATTTAATTTACTTAGTTTTTTTATGATGTTTAATATGTAACGTAACAAGTAAAATGATAATTAAGAATAAGAATATATAGAATATTAAATAAGTATAATCGATTATAAGTTTAAAATTAATATAATTAATGCCTAAATTATAAATAGCTATTAGTGGTAAAATAAGACATAAAATATAATATATATATTTGTTTGTAATTGTACTTTTAAGATTAGATAATAAATTAGCTAAAAGGATAATAAAGTCAAAATACCAGATAAATGATAAGAAACTTTCAATATTTTCCACAAAGTTCAATATTTTTACTCTTTTCAAAACGGTATATGTTGGAAAACTATACATTTTTAATAGTTCTTCGCCAAGCATTAGAATAGTAGCTAAGCATATAAATAATAAACAAATTGTCGAGATAAGATAATTCTTAATTTCATCTTTAAAATTATTATTAAAATTAATTTCTAAAATACAGGGAATACTAGATAAAGCACTATAAATAAGAGTACTTTTTATTAAATCTAAATTAGTAAAATTAAATATTGGTAATATTTCACTAAAGTTGAGATATTTTATGGTTACAAAACAAGTTATAATAACAAGTAATAAACTTACTGGATATAAAATATTACTAAGTTTAATAATAATATCATTTCCCTTATAAACTAGATATAAAGCAGTTAAGAAAAAAGAAAATACAATTATTATTTTGGGTGTATTAACTAGATAAAAAGTATTAACAAATAGTTCTAAAGTAGCTAAAGTAAGAACTATTAAGAAAGAGGAAAACAGAGTCATTAATAATTTATAAATAAAATTAAGGGTTTTATATTTTTGCAATTCTTTTTGTTTCTTTCTTAAAATATCAAAGATATAGATATTTATAATTCCTAATAGTGAACCTAGTATTACGGCAATATAAGCATTATGACCAATTTTATCAAATATTAAATAAAAGCCAAAACATGATAATAACAATTTACTATTAAAATAAGTTATTTTATTTTTCATCTTTCACCTCAAAAATTAATCCTTTTTTATTAATTTGAACATCTATATCTACTAGTACATCTAAATACTGCCATATTTTATTGTTTTCTTTACCATATTTTTTATAATATTTCTCGCTAAATTTTAGTACATCGGTTTTATCATTTTGAAATTTATTAATTAATTTTTTTATGTCTTTACTTATAACTTTTTTGAAATCATTATTCATTTTTTTTAAATCAGTTTCTTTTTCAATTTTTAATTCAGTAGTATTATCAAGTAAACTTGCTTCAATTAAACCACTTACTTTAATATAGTTATTATTTATATCAAGTTTAATATCACTATTATAAACATCTGTGGCTAGAAGTGAATTATTATATTGCTTTTTGAAAGATGTACCATTGGTATTATTCTTTAATAAATTATATAAAGCAGTTTCACTTTTAGATAGAGTAGATGCTACTTCGTATCCATGATATGTGGTACCACCTAATAATTTAATCTTATCATTTTTTATTTCTATTGTACTTATAATCATATCACTTTTATTAGATATTAGAGAACTTAATACTTTTTCAAATGGAAGGTTAATAGCAATATTAGAACCATATTTACTATTATTTAACATATCATAAAGCATTAAACTAACTACAGGAACACTTTTACTAGTATTACTTAGTATTTCACTAGGTTCATCCTCAGTTACTAAAACATTAAATTCATTCCGTATTTCATTTTTTCTAGTTAAATATTCAAACACTTCATCTAAATTATCTTTTTCTAAATCTTTATTAATAACTAAAACTTTAATATGGGAATAATATGGTTTTTTACTTAAATAAGTATTTGCATTATCAAAAGCATCATTAATATTTTTTCCTTTCCCATTTATAGTAAAACTCTTCAGTTGAATTGAATCAGTACTTTTTTCAGAATTAAGTATTTCATAGGTCACTTTATATTCATCATCTTTAAATTCTATACCTATACCAGTAATAATATATAAATAATTTAAGTCTACATTGTCGTAACAACCGGTATTAAGTAAAATTATTAAAACAATTATAATAAATTTTTTCATAATGTTTTGCTCCTAGTAAAATTTTTATCTGTGGTTAATATACTTCTCTTTTGTTGCTCTTTATTAGGCATTTTATTAACGGTTTCATCAAAATAAGTTTTATCAAAAGGCATAATAGGAGCAAAGTAAGGATTGTTAATAGTTTTAATTGAAAGAATATTAGTAAGAAATATAATTGTACATAAGAATACACCATATAATCCTAAAAAAGCTGCAAATAATAAAAATAAAAAACGATAATTTCTTAAAGCATTACTAATTTCAAGCTCCGTAAATAATAAACTGGAAATAAATGTTAAAGAGATTATTATAATCATAATTGGTGATACAATACCAGCACTTACTGCTGCTTCACCTAGAATTAAAGCGCCTAAAACGGAAATACTAGAACCAAAACTAGAAGGAAATCTAATATCACTTTCTCTTAGTATTTCACAAATTAATAGCATTATTAATGCTTCAAATATGGTGGGAAAAGGTAAATTGATTCTTTGAGTAGCAAAGTTAATAAGTAAAGTAGTTGGAATAGTTTCTTGATTATAATTAATTAATGATAAATATATTGCAGGAGTTAACATACTTAAGCCAAAACATACTAAACGAAGAAATTTTAAAAATTTAACATTTATACTTTTGGTGTAGTTATCACTTATGGGATTTATAAAATCGATAAAATAAGCAGGTAGTATTAAAATGAATGGCGAAGTATCAACAACAATAATTATTTTACCATCTAAAAGAGCTTTAACGACTATATCTGGTCTTTCTGTTTGTTTAATAGTAGGAAACATTGATTTATTTTCACCATCAATATAATGAGCAATTATTGATGAATCTAAAATACCATCTACATCAATTTTTTCTAACTTTGTTAAAATATAATTTAAGTTTTTTAAATCAGCAATATTATCCATATAATTAATGCTTATTTTTGTTTTAGTACTTCTTCCTATATATAAATCAATATTTTTTAAATTTCTGCTTTTTATTCTTCTTTTAATTTGTCCAATATTAGCCTCAATATTTTCTGTAAAACCATCTTGAGGTCCTTTAATTGTTTGTTCAATATTAGCAGTGTCAATGTTCCTTGATAGTTCACCTTTAGTTTCAATGGCATATATTTTATTTTTAAAGATTACTAAAGTAAAGCCATTAGTTAGGTAAAATTCAATATCTTTTTGGGTAATATTTAATACTGTATTAGGTCCTGCTAAAGCATTACCTAAATTATCTAGATTTTTATTAAAACTAGTAAGTAGTGATAAGTTTTTTAAAACATAATCATTAATTTTATTACTGCTACAGATAGATTGCAAATAAATAATATAAATATTACTAAATAAATTACCTTTATAACTTTTAACTTTTAAATCACTTATTCGATTAAAATCTTTTTTAATTTGGCTTACTATTTTATTCATATATATCACATTTTTAATATGATTTATTTTTGTTTATTTCATACTAAATAATTATATTTTAATAAAAATAACATATGATTTTAGGGGTGATAAGATGAACTATCTAATATTAGTAAATAAAAATAAACCACTTTCTAAAGATTACATACCAACTAATTTAGTAAAAATAAAAACAAAGATCAATAAAGAAATTTATTTAGAAGAAAAGACTTATAAAAATATAACAAAGTTATTAGATGAAGCAAATAAAATATTTGCTACAGAATTAATAGTAGAATCTGGCTATAGAGATTATTCTTATCAAGAAAAATTATTTAAAAAAGAATTAAAAATTAAAAAAAATGAACAGGAAGTAAATAAAACTCTAGCATACCCTGGTGAAAGTGAACATCAAACAGGATTAGCTGTTGATATAGGATTTATTAATGGGGGATTATATGATCCCTATTATGATATAGAAGAATATAAAGATGAATTTAAATGGTTAAGTGAAAACGCTCATCGTTTTGGCTTTATATTACGATATCCTTTAGGAAAGGAGAGTATTACTGGTTATAATTATGAACCTTGGCATTTTCGTTATATAGGAAA
>CAZJEY010000071.1:0-4152 GCA_964545135.1 uncultured Mycoplasma sp.
CTACTACTAATAAACATGATACTGCTATTATTGTTAAGATTATTGCTTTTTTCTTGTTTTCTTCCATTTTTACCTCTTCTTTCTAAAACTCAAATACATAATAAATATTTATTGCTACTAATCTATTTTTCTTATGTTTTTCCCTTTAGATTATAAAGCGTTAATAGTATAGCCCCCCCGATACAAGCTTTTGTTTATTACTTATTCTATTCATATCAGGGACCTCCTATCTTATGTCTTAATTATACAAATTTGTTTGTAGTATTGTCAAGATGTTTAAATTAAAAAAGAATTAAATTTCCATTAATTCCTTTTCTTTTTCTTTAATCTTTTCATCAACTATTTTATTATATTTACCTATTAATTCTTGAACTTCCTCTAATAATCTTTTTTCTTCATCTTCTGGAAGTTCACTTTTTTTAATTAAGTTATTATCATCTTGTCTAATATTACGAAGATGAATTTTTGCTTCTTCACCAATAGTTTTAGCTTGTTTAACATATTCTCTTCTTCTATCTTCAGTTAAATCTGGTATTGTAAGAATAACTACTTCACCATTGTTCATTGGTGTTAATCCAATGTTTGCTTCATTAATAGCTTTTTCAATATTTTTAATAGCACTTCTATCGAATGGTTTAATAAATAATTTCTTTGCTTCTGGTACAGTAACATTACTAATAGCATTTATTGGTGTCGGTGTTCCATAATAATCTACCATTATACCATTTAAAATACTTGGATTAGCTCTACCAGCTCTAATATTTAATAATCTATTATCTAGAGTTTCTATAGCGCTCATCATTTTAAATTCCGTTTCTAAATTCATATTATTCTCCTCCTTCTTCGGTTTCTGTAGTATCATTATAATTTAATTCATTATATAATACAAGATATTCTGCTTTTAATTTTCCTATATCATCTACATATAAACTTTTTATTTCATAATTATCTACAACATTATTAATAGTATCTAAATTACCAACTTTGCTTATTATTTCTTCTTTAATACTATTTTTAATATTAGTTTCACTAGTATTAAAAATAGTATATAATTCATCATTAGTAAGTTGTTTACCAGTATTTATATCAAATACATAAGATTTGGTATCTTTAATAGTAGATTGATCAAAACAATCATATAAATAATCTAGTACTACTAAACTAACATAATTATCAAATTTATATGTTTTATATTCACGATAACTTACCATATAAATATTATCGTTATTATAGTTTATTAATTCATCGCTTAAAATATTTTGATCACTAATATATTTAATATTACTCATATATATAGCATTTTCTTTATTTAATGTTTCTGTTATATGTTCACTACCTATAATATTAATAACTACATCTTTATAATATATTTCTGCACTTTCACTAATAACTTTTTCATTAGTAAAATAGAAATAATCTTTAGTTTTATCTATTCGATAATCTTTTGTATTTTTATCATTAATATTATTATCTTTTTTAGGATTAGTAACATAATAATATAAATACTCTCCACCTATTATTAATATGATAATAAATATTAAAAAAAGTATAAAACCTAATTTACCACTACGTTCTTTTCTCATTATTTATCCTCTTTCAAATATTCAGCAAATACCAATCTTAAAGTACTTTTATAATCTTCAATTTGATAATCTTGCCAATAAATATCTGGTGTATAATTACCACTTCTTACAGCAGTACTATCATCATATAAAATTATTTCACCATTTTTTACTACTAATAAAGTAGGAGCATATATTTCTGATGTATTATAATCAGTATATTTCGTATATACACTTAAACTATTTACTATTGTTTCATAAGTACCATTTTTCTCTTTTCTATCAGATTCAAAATCATAATATAATACTTCTTTTATACCCATTTCTTTAGCAATTTCATCAATATACTCAGCATAATAACTAGTCCAACTATTAGCTTTAAAGCCAAAAAGAATAATACCTTTACTTTTTTTACTACTGATAATATTGTTTACTTCTTGAGCATTAGAGAACTTAAAAACATTTTCTTTTGGTACATTAGTAAATATTTGATTAAATTGTTCTGCTTCAGTATTAACATTTTTATTAAAGTCATGTTTGCCTATCACGACAAATAATATTAAAATGATTATCATTAATAAAATATAAATAATCATTTGTAATTTACTTTTAAATAATTTATTCTTTTTCACCATGAAAAATCACCTATTAATAGTATAACAGAATTTTAGGCGATATTTAAGTAATATAATTATAAATATGTAAATAAAATGTCATTTATCTTACTTTCTTTTTATGGAATAAGATTATAAAAACAATTATTAAAATAATAACAGCACCACTAACTATTAAGGCAATTTGATAAGTTGGAACACTTTCTTCTTCGACCATAATACTATTTTTATAATCATCTATTAAAGATGTAGTTTTACTAACGTTTTTATTTACTATTAACGTATAAGTATTATTTTCACTTTCATTATATACATTTATATAAACATAATTTAATTCATTATTTAAAATATTATTATTTATAGCAACTTTATAACCTTCACTAGCAGTATATACTAACTCTAAACTAGTAATATCTTTTTCTACCTCTACAGTATAAATATTATTATATTTATCAAATTTTAAATCTAACGTTCCATTTAAAACTTCTAATTCTTCTAACATAAAAACACCTAGTTATATTATTGACTAGGTAATTTTCTTTATACGCATTTATTCAATATTTCATTCATTAAGTAAATTTTATCAGGATTAATAAAAATATAGCCATCTTTGTAAATAATATCACCATATTTTATTAAACCATTGAGTGGATATTTAGCAAAAATATCGACATTGTAAAGTTCATTAAATTCTTTGACATTAATACCTTTCATTAGTCTTAAACCTAAGATTATATGATAGTCCATTATATCATTTTTACTGAGTAATTCTTTCTTACTAAAAATATCAGCTTCAATATATTTAGATAAACTTCTGGTATTATCATATCTAATACCTTCAACATAACCGCTGGCACCAGCACCAAAGCCATAATATTCACGATTTTGCCAATAAGTTAAATTATGTTTTGATTCATAACCAGGTAAAGAAAAATTGCTTACTTCGTAATGATTATAACCATTTTTCTTTAATGTTTTTACTATATAGTCATACATTTTTACTTCAATATCTTCAGGTATTTGCTTTTCATTATTAATACTTAAAAAAGTATGTTCTTCTAATATTAAACTATATGTACTAATATGAGTAGGTTTTAATTTTAGGATCTTTTTTAAATCTTTTTTTAAAGTTTTAAATTCTTCATTAGGTAGTGCATACATTAAATCTAGATTTATATTATTTATACCATTTTTTCTAAGTAAATCTAAAGTGTTACTTAGATTTTGATAATCCATATGCCTATTCATCAATTTTAAGTTTTCTTCATCAAAAGATTCTACTCCAATACTTATTCTATTTACCTGATGATTTTTTAAATACATGATTAATTCTTCCGTTAAATCTTCTAAATTACATTCAAATGTAAATTCTAAATCATGAGAAGTCTTAAATACTGAGATTATTTTAAATAATTTATCAAGATGATTTTTCTTTAATATAGAAGGTGTTCCACCACCAATATAAATAGTTTTAATAACCTCATCCATATAACGATCTTTTACTTCGAGTTCCAGTTTTTGTAGATAAGCATTAACCCATTCATCATTATATAAAAATTTACAAAAATCACAATAAGTACAAATAGATTTACAAAAAGGAATATGTATATATACTGCATCAACCATATTAACCTCTAATGACTTCTATACAAATCAATGTCATAATTCATTAAATTTTGATATTTTTCTTGAAGAACAGGATTTTGTTCTAATAATTTATTTATTCTTCTTGTATATGTTGTACGATAAATATCAAATTCTTTTTCAATCATTCTTGTTGGAATAGCATATTTTAATTGATAATTTAATATGGTTAAATAATCATTATCAGTTAGTTCAAAAGTTTCTTTCTTTTTTATATCATTTATTTCTTGATCACTAAGCATGTCTAAATACTCTTTATAAGTTCCATTATGCATTCTTAAAGCAATCATTAATTTATTATAATAATTAATAAAATTATTTATTGCTATATT
>CAZJEY010000072.1:0-4107 GCA_964545135.1 uncultured Mycoplasma sp.
ACATGAAATGAATAGAAGTAGTAAAACAAGTACAATAGGAGAATGGAGTACACCAACAGCAAAGATAGGGCTAATGTATGCCAGTGATTATCAAATGAGCTTAGGAAGTAGTTCGTTAAGTTATACAGGAAGTTCAAATTCTACAACGTTAAGGACAGGCTGGATGCATCAAAGTAATAATGATACAACAGCAAGTACACATGAATGGACACTTTCGCGTGATGGTGTTTTTGACGGCTATTTCTACGCATGGTATGTGTCTTCGGATGGGTATGTCAGCAGCGACTACTTCGTGAACTACGCTTTTGGGGTCCGCCCCGTCTTCCATCTGACATCTGATGCGAGAATCAATGGCGGTAATGGAGAATATAGTAATCCATATATATTGGAGTAGCGGGGAAATAAAGCGCCGCTGTCGGCTCACAATCCGACCGGCGCGATCATAACTCGTTTTCAACATTTTTTTGATAAAATATAAAGGAAGAAAAAGAAAAAGGAATACAAAAACGACTTAGCTGCGTGTACCAGCACGCAGCTAAGTCGTTAACTTTTTATGACAATAGTTTTAATATTTAGTTTAATTGTTTTCTTTTTTAACTATAATACTATATTTAGATATTCCAATATATTCATTATCCTTAAAATCATCATTATCATAAGTAAATGCTGTTAGAGTAATGTCACTAGTGATACTATCAATATTTTTACCAGCAGTAAGTTTTATTGAAGTAAGTAATGTATCATCATTTACTTCTTCTTCTAAAATATGGCTATACCAAACACCTGGGGTTTGATGATAATCGTCATAAAGATATAATTCTAGATAATCATAGTATTCTAGAGTATCATTTGGAGTTAATACATACTTCTTTACTCTTTGATTATTGAGATCGAATTCGAGGTAGTAACCTATTTTGTATAGCTCTATATTTTGATATAAGTCATATTTTTCTTTAAATAGATTTTGAAATCTTGTTCCTGGTATTTCATCTTCATTAGTAAAGAATACTTCAAATGAAGAAATATCATTATGATATGTCCATGGAGCGCTATATTCTGTAATTAATACTCTATTTTTACCACTTCCATAGTATTTATATAATCCTAGTTTAATTGGGTTATTATCTGTCCATTCCTCTTTTATTGGTTCTTCTATTTTAGAAGTATTTGCATTTTTAATGGGTTCTTTTTCCTCTTTATTATAATCATAAAAGAGATATATTCCACCACTAATTAATAGTATTATAAGTATAATAATGATTCCTTTTTTCATTTTTTTACGCTTTCTATTTTAACGTATTCAAATCTTTTCTTTTGAGTAACATTAGGATATTTCTCTTTATCAACATCTGATAAAAACATCGATAATTCTCTAATATAAAGTTTATTGTCGCCATATAATCCCCTATAAATAACATATTCCTTATTATCTTCTGAGTTTATTCCAATATCTTCTACTAAGTAATAATCCCCTTTAAAATGTTTGTAAATTCCTTTTTTTATTACTTCCATACTATCACCAAAATAATTTTAACAAAAAATGTATAAAATGTTAAGATGTTGGTATAATAATAGTGTAGGAAAGTTCCTACGAAGAAGCACAACTTTCTTATGTTGTGCTTTTTAAGTTGATAAAAATATGGTAAAATAAATGGTTGAGAGGGATTTATATGGATAAGATAGTAATTAAAGGTGCAAGAGAAAATAATTTAAAAAACATAGATATAGATATACCTAAAAATAAACTTGTTGTAATGACAGGAGTTAGTGGTAGTGGTAAAAGTAGTTTAGCTTTTGATACTATATATGCTGAAGGACAAAGAAGATATATGGATAGTTTATCTGCTTATGCTAGGCAATTTATTGGTAATGGTGATAAACCACAAGTAGATTCAATAGAAGGATTATCACCAAGTATTGCGATAGATCAAAAAACTACAAATAAAAATCCTCGTTCTACGGTGGGAACAATTACTGAAATTTATGATTACTTAAGACTTTTGTATGCTAGAATTGGTATACCTTATTGTAAGAATCATCATATACCAATTAAAAGTCAAAGTATTGAAGAAATGACAAACAAAGTATTAGAATTACCATCTGGTACTAATATTGATATTTATTCGCCTGTAGTTAGAGGAGAAAAAGGTGTTCATAAAGAGCTAATAGATTCATTGTTTAAAGAAGGATATACTAAAATAAGGATTAATGGTGAGTTTATAAATAATCCCGATGAAATAAATTTAGATAAAAATATTAAAGATAATATTGAAGTATTAATAGATCGTATTGAAGTAAGTACAGAAGAAAGAAGTAGAATATTTGAAGCTTTAGAAGTAAGTACAAGATTATCAAAAGGATTAGCAATTATTAAATATAATGATGAAGAATTATTAATGAGTGAAAATTATGCTTGTCCTCATTGTAATTTCTCAATTGGTAAACTAGAACCTAGAATGTTTTCTTTTAATGCTCCATATGGTGCTTGTGACGAATGTAAAGGATTAGGAACAAGTTTAAAGATAAGCGAGGAATTATTAATACCAGATAAAAATAAAAGTATTAAAGAAGGCGCTATAGTAGCATTAAATCTTGATAATAACATGTATCAAGCAAGTCTTGATACGGTAGCAAAATATTATAATATTGATCTTAATCAAAAAGCAAAAGATATGTCTAAAAAAGATTTAGATATTATTCTTTATGGTACAAAAGATGTTTTAAATTTTCATTATGTTTCTAAAACAGGTAGTACTAGAGATACCAAAAGTAGATATGAGGGTATTGTTAATAATTTAGAAAGAAGATATTTAGAAACAAGTTCGAATTGGATTCGAGATTGGATTAGTGGATTTATGGTAGAATCAACTTGTAAAAGTTGTAAAGGAACAAGATTAAAAGATGAAGTCTTAGCAGTAAAAATAAATGGCAAAAATATTTATGATGTTACAATTTTGCCAATAAATGAAATATTAGATTTTATTAGCAATTTAAAATTAAGTAAAGAAGAAGCGAAAATAAGTGAACTAATTTTAAAAGAAATAAAAAATAGATTACAATTTTTAATTAATGTTGGTCTTAATTATTTAACATTAGAAAGAAGAGCTTCAACATTATCGGGTGGTGAAGCACAAAGAATAAGACTTGCTACGCAAATTGGTTCGAGATTAACAGGAGTTTTATATGTCCTTGATGAACCTAGTATTGGACTTCATCAAAGAGATAATGATAAATTGATTAATTCATTAAAAGATATGCGTGATTTAGGAAATACGCTTATTGTAGTAGAACACGATACTGATACGATGTTGACAGCTGATTATTTAATAGATGTTGGTCCTGGTGCTGGTGAAGCAGGGGGAAATATTGTCGCAGCTGGTACGCCAGAAGAAGTTATGAATAATAAAGATAGTATTACAGGAGCTTATTTGCGAGGAGAAAAAAGAATCGAAATACCTAAGACTCATCGAAAAGGTAATGGCTTATATTTAGAAATAGAAGGAGCTAAAGAAAATAATTTAAAAAATATAAATGTTAAATTTCCTCTTAATAAATTTATTTGTGTTACGGGAGTAAGTGGTAGTGGAAAATCATCTTTAGTAAATGAAATTCTTTATAAGTACCTAAGAAGTGAGCTTTATAATTCAAAAGATATCCCTGGAAAGTTTAAAAAAATAAAAGGTATGGAAAATATTGATAAAGTGGTAAATATTTCCCAAGATGCTATTGGCAGAACACCACGGAGTAATCCTGCTACTTATGTAGGTGTATTTGATGATATAAGAGATGTATTTGCAAATATGAAAGAATCAAAAATAAAAGGCTATGATAAAAGTAGATTTTCCTTTAATGTTAAAGGGGGAAGATGTGAAGCCTGTTATGGCGATGGAGTAAAGAAAATAGAAATGCATTTTTTACCAGATGTATATGTGCCTTGTGAAGTATGTGGTGGTAAAAGATATAATAAAGAAACTTTAGATGTTAAATTTAAAGGTTTATCTATCGCCGATGTACTAGATTTACGGGTAAGTGAAGCTTTACCATTGTTTGAAAATATTCCTAAAGTTAGAGATAAGTTACAAGTTATGGTTGATGTTGGTCTTTCTT
>CAZJEY010000073.1:0-3318 GCA_964545135.1 uncultured Mycoplasma sp.
TGATATTGAAAAGACATTTGAGCAAACAATAGAATACGACCTTTTAAAGTTAATGGAAAAATGGGAAAATGAAAAAAAAGACCAACAAAGAAGACAACAATTAATAAACGAGGAAGACGAACACATAAAGGAAATAGTAAGAAAAGTATTAAAAGAAGAATTGCAAAAGATGTTAAATAGTAAAGGCTTGTTTGGAGAAAAGTTTTTTAGAGAGTTAGAATTACAAGGCTTTAGTCGTAATTGTATTGGCTGTTTGTATGCTGAAAAAAATTATGCTATGGCTAAAAGAGAATATTAGAATAATAGATAAAGATAGAAGAAATTATCTAAATTGCTTTTTTACCCTTTATTTATAATGTTTTCTTATAAAAATAAAGGTGTCATAATTGCTACCAATAATAATAAACTTGGTGGCATTTAATGACACTTTAAAGGGGGTTTTATGAGTGATAATAATATTAAATATTTTGTTATAGACGCCAATAGTGGCGAAGTTATAATTGATGTTTACGATAATCAAAGTTTAAGTGTAATTGAAAAAAAGAAAACTGATTATCTTAATGCTACCATAGAACTAAATAAGAAAAAGACTTTTGTTAAATGTTATTGTCTTCCCTGTTTGGAACTTGTTAATGTAGATTTAACACCTTTTGAAAGCAAAATATTATTAGTTATGGTATCTAATTTAGGTTATGGTATTTATAATGGAATAGTTATTAAAAAATGTAATAATAGATTTATGGACTTTATGACAAGTAAAGATATTATAGAAATAGTTAAATGTGAAGATAGCACTTTTAAAAGAGCAATAAAAAAATTTAGAGAATTAGAAATATTGCAAACAAAAAGAAAAGGAAATAAGAATATTTATATCTTAAACCCTTTTCTATTTGCAAAAGAAAAAAGAATACCTAAAACACTATTTAAGATGTTTCAAAATAGTAAGTATAATTACTTAAATGAGGGCATAACCTCTCAATAATCTAGTATAATAGGTAAGAATTTATTTTAATTTCTTATCTTTTTATTTGTTTACTAATTCATTATAGGTTTTTATTTGTTCGGTATTATTCTTTCTAAATTCCATAACAAATAAGGTTGTTAATTCTTTTAATTCTTTTTCAAAAAGTTTTTTATCTTTCTTGCTTAATTTATTTTCTTTAAGTATTTGCTTAATAGTTAATATCTCAACAAACATATTGTGCATTTCATTGCTAATATTAAATCTTAAGTCATCAAATTCACTTATTTCTTTATTCATTTTATTCATAACTCCTTTATAGTGATTTTGTATATTTATAATTGTTTCTATTAGTAATTATAGCATTTAATTTTTACTTTCACTATTAAGGGTATGAGTTGCTCCTGTAGGACCAGTTGGGCCTGTTGCTCCAATTAATCCTGCAATTCCGGTTGGTCCAGTTGGGCCTGTTGCCCCCGTTGCTCCAGTTGGCCCCGTTGGTCCAGTTGGACCTGTTGCTCCAGTTCACACACTAAAAAGTGAAAGTAGAACATATTTTTATAGCCATATTTTAGAATAATGGCTTGATTTTATAACAAATATTTATGTTTTTATCTTCGTCTATAATAATTTTATCAATTAATGAAGATAATAATTTTTTACTAGGCTTTTTAAGTGATAAGTACTTTTCAATAATGCTGGTATATTTTGCATTTTCCTTATTAGCCATTTTATTTTTTAATGTAAATAATTTACTTTCTATTTCGTTGGCTTTAGTTTTAAGATTAATTGTTTCAGTTGTTAGATTATTGTATTGTCTTTTAAACATTTCCTCGTCTATAAGTCCTTTTAATTTATCTTTGTATAATCTATCAACATAAGTGGCTTGTAATTCAATTTCATTTTTTGTTTTTGCAAGTTGTTTTTCTAATTCTAATTGAATTTTAGTTAATTTATCATTATTTTTAAGTAATTCTTCAAAATTATTTGTTTTTAAAAATAACTTACATTTTTTTCTAATATCTTTTAGTATTTCACTTTCCAATTCGTCATAATCTAACTTATGAGGGGTACAAACATTGTATCTTGAATACTTTTTATAATAATTGCAATAACAAATATTTTTAACTTTTGTTTCGCCATTATTAGTCCATTTTGTTTGTCCTATTGAAATTGTATGACCACACTCTTTACAAACAAGAAAGCCCCTTAATAAAAATTCATTAGATTTTGCATTTCTATTTTTATTTTTAGAATACATATCTTGAACTAGATTAAAAGTTTCCTCGTCTATAATTTGAGGACAAGCCCCTTTGGCGATTATCCAATTTTCTTTTTTGTTTCTTCGCCTTTTCTTTGACTTATAACTTACTTTCATTTCTCTATTTTGAGTTAAGTCGCCTTTATAAGTAGGGTTTGTTAAGATGTCTTTGATAGTCGTTTCTTTCCACACGCCAAAAACACTTGATTTTACACCACGATTAAGATTTTTTTGTATGCTTGGTATTGGTATGTGTTCGTCAGTTAGCGTATTTGCTATTTTTCTTACACCTATACCATTTACAAACATATCATAAATTCTTTTTACGATTTCGGCTTGTTCTTCATTTATAATAAGTTCGTGCTTATTATAAGGTAGGTTTCTATCATAGCCATAAGGTGCAACACCACCCATAAATTTACCATTTCTTTTTTGAGAATTAAGAGTAGTTTTAATTTTATTGGAGATGTCTTTAACATACATTTCATTATAAAACGCTTTAAACATAAGCATATCGGTATTTTGATGTTTGTCAAATGTATCTATTCCGTCTGCAAGTGCAACAAATCTTACATTATGTTCTTGAAAGTATTCAGTAGAATAATATAAACTTTGTGAAATATTACGACCTAAACGAGATGTATCTTTTGTGATAATCATATTTATTCGTCCACTTTCAACATCATTTATTAATCTTTCAAAACCCTTTCTATCAAATTGAGTTCCACTTACGCCATCGTCAACATACTCGTCAATAAGCATTAAATTATTCTTAATTACATAACTCATTATGTAATCTCTTTGATTACTTATACTTTGGCTTTCGTCCTCTCTCTCGTCTTCACGAGATAATCTTAAATATATTCCAACTTTAAATGTTTCATTAGTATTCATTTTTCAAAACTCCTTCCAAATTTTTCGCTAATAAATACTAACGAAACAATTTCTAAATATACAATATTATTATATCATTTTTTTGGCTATTTTTAAAGGTTTTCTTCACAATTATCGTTGAAAAATACGATTAAAAATTGCTCCATAATTTCTTGTAAAGTTTTACCATTTTCATCAAAAGTACTTGTTATTTTCATAAGTT
>CAZJEY010000073.1:3328-4051 GCA_964545135.1 uncultured Mycoplasma sp.
GGTAATGGTAAAGCCGGGAGGCACCGGCATTCCGGCGTTGGTCATTTAAACCTATGCCGACATAAGATATTTATAATCCTTTCTTCTCTTGCTTAAGCACCTATATAATACCAACGATTAGAGCTACTAATCTTGCACGAAAAAATTACAATATTGTTCCAATTTAATTATATGAAAAAGCCCATAAAATAAGGACAAAATTAAAATTGCATACCTATTTTTCGGGTAAAATCAATTAAAAATGGTAGTAAAAAAATGATATTTTTTTGAGATTTTTATTAAAAGGTATTATTATAATAATGAAGAAAATAAATTATAATATTGATAAAAAAATAATATTTAATTTTATGTTTTTTAGCCGATAAATAGGTGCTAAAAACACCTGTAAGCCAATAAATATAAGCATTTTATCATTCTTAAAATGGTACACTTTCAAGCAAATAGTGTATCTTTTTTTAAAGCATTTATTTGCTATAATTAAAGCACAAAGAGAAAAGATAACGCGTTTGAAACTTTGTAAAAATTAAATGTTTAAAAATGAAAGGAATTGATTAAAATGGAAAAACACACATTTGGTTATGAAAAAAATTATTTAAAGGGGTTTGATAGTAGTAAGTGCTTTGGCTATCTTGAAGAAGCAGTAATGGACTATGAGGAATACATAGGAACATTTATTGAAGATTACATCTATAACGAGAAAGGCATTAAAGAAAATGATAATTT
>CAZJEY010000074.1:0-4012 GCA_964545135.1 uncultured Mycoplasma sp.
CTTTTTCAAATTTTTGTACTAAAGCATCAAACATATTACTACAAGCTTCCATAAACGCTTCTTTTTGCGAAGCAAATACATCTTGATTGCTTTGTGTTTCATTAATAGGTGTTTCTATAGTTGGAGGAGTAACTTGCTCTACAGGTTCTACTATTGGATTAATATTTTGAATATCATTAATCACTGGACTTGTAGGTTCTACCTCTGGTACAATATTAGATACTTCTGGTGCAACGTTAACTGGTTCAGGATTAACACTAGGCATTGCAGGATTAACATAGCCATTTGTAACTTGGTTAATTTCATTATTATTTTGTTCCATTGTTATAGGATTATTTATAGTAGGCACTTCAAAAGTATTACTTACAGTTGGCTCAACACTAGGAGCAATTGGCGTATTATTAATTTGTTCATTACCTATATTTTGATTATTAATTTCTGGATTAGGATAATTGAAAGTTGGCACTACATCAATATTTTGTTCCATAGAATTTATATTTGGCACAGCTGGTTCATTAGGAACCATATTATCCATTAATGGTACATTGGCAGTAACATTAGAACTTACTTCATTTGTCACATCAACTTTATACGAATTCTTTAAAGCATCAAAAGAAGTAACCGGTAAAGTTAATTGTGTATAATAAACGTCATCAGCATTCATTATTGGATCAACTGCAAAATATTCTAAATTATTTCCAGAAATTATTTGTTTTAAACAATTTTTAACACTTTCCCATTCACTTTGCTCAGTTATCTTCACTACTTTATTATCAACAATTTTAGATACCAAAATAATTGGATAACCCATAGATCCTGTCATTTCATTATCAAATACTAAATATTTATTTTGATCAGATATAAAAGCATTCAATAATGGTTTTTCTACTGATACTCCTGACGCTAAGTTTAATTTTATTTTACTCATAATAACATGTCCCTTCTTATTCTTTACTCTTAATTAATTATAACAAACATAATACTACTTTTCAACTAATTTTTTTAAAACAAAGTATTTACAACCATAAGCACAATTTTTTTCTAAATACTCATCTAATTTACTAAAATCATTAATTTTATTAAAATTTTTATTACTTTTATCATTAAAACCTTTTAAACGTAATTTATTATATGACCAATCTCCTACTATGTAGTCATAACTAGCAAAATAATCAGTCATCATTTCTTTCAATAATTCTTCATCACAAGTATGATTATCATCTTTAATTATTTCATATTTTATATTATTTATAACCATAAAAACCTCCCTTAAAAAACAATAAATGTAAATATTGATACAACCATAATGCTTGTTACAATAATACTCATAACAATTAATATATCAACATAACCATTACCGGTACCAACCCTATTAGTATCGTTATATTTTAATTTATTAATTGCCTCTTTCAATAAATAATCTTTATTAATCGCATTCTCATTAATATTTAAACTTTGATAAATATTTTTATTTAAATATTTTATTTCTTCATTATTCATTTTACTAATATCAGATAACTTATAATTAAATAATTTATAGACATCCAAGTCTAATAATTCTTTTTGCTCAATTTTTTTATTTGGCTTATGAACTTTATTTATTCTTTCTTGATAATAAATGGCGACCTCATATGGGTTAGAAGCTTTTAAATAATTATAAGATTGTCTTAAAGGATTAGAAGTAGCAGGAGTATAAAGCAAATCAAAAAATTCTTTGTATTCATTATCACTAACTTCAAAACTTTCAATTTTAGATACAAATAAATCTACTAGCTTTTTTTGTACTTCAATAAAATATCTATTTTCTTCTGTCTCTAAACTATTTTGATTTTTCATTTCAATCTTATAATACATGTCAATTAATAACATCAAATTATCAATTAAATCATCAGGACAATTATATCTTTTTAAATTATATTTGAACATATCACTATTATTAGTATAATAAGGATTTATAATATCTAGTTCTCCATATATAAGACATAATGTTCTTATGAAGACAACTAAAAAAGAATTATATAATTTACCTTCTTGATCACTTTTACTTAAAAGATAATCTTTTATTGCTTTATCAATTGCTTCATTAATGAAATATTCTTTCACTACTCTTCACCCTATTTTAATTATAAGCAAAAATTTTCTACTTTTCAAGAGGAGTGTCAATTAAATTACTATTTTTTTCATATGTAGTACCATAAAATTCAGGAACTTTACCATTTATTACTTTGGCTGCAATTAAAATGTCATAATCAGTAGTTAATTCCGCATTATTGTGGGGTGTTAAAATACTCTCAGTAATATTTACTGAAACGTATATTTCTAATAATGCGTTATTAAAGCCATATTCGGTAACTTTTGTCTTTATATTAGTTAATAATGAGCCTGTAAAATGAATATGAATAGGAATTCTAGGTCCAAAATTAGTAAGAAATATGTTTTTAGATGCAATAAAAAATGGCACACTTAAATATAATCCTTGTTTAGATGTTTTTAAATAAGAATCATATATAGTTACGTCTATTTTACCATTTTCAAAGTCACTTAAACCATCTTTTAAGACTTTTGATATATCTGTTAATAATTTATAGGTTTGCTCCAAATCATAATCAACACTTATAATTTCGTTAAAAGAATTATATTTTATACTTAAAATATCATCAGAACTTTTTTTATTAATTATATTGTCAGTTATTAAATCTGAAAAAAATTGATATGTTACTTTGTTTAATTTGTGATCTACAACACTTATAATCTTATTAGTAGAGTATTTTCCATAGTAATTAAAAAGAATTATTGCACCAATTACTATTAAGAAAAAAACAAATACCGAAAATTTAGTACTTGTCCTGTTTGTTTTTTTTATTGCTTTAAATTTTCTCATATTTAATTATATGAGTACTTAAAAGAAAATAGATTTTAATAATAGTCCTACTCCTATTAAAAAAGCTATAATAACTACTACAATGATTATTTTAAGAAAAATATTCATTCCTTCTTCTACATCAACAAAATCTTTACTATCTAATAAATTGCTTTTAGTATAAAAAGATTCTTCTAATTCTTTTGCAGTTTGCTTTTCAATATTGTCATGTTCTTTTTCTTCTTTCATAGCACCAAATACTTCAGTGTCATCTTCGCCTTGTAAAGCACTTAATAAATCTACTTCTTCATTATTATGTTTTTCATTAAAAGCTATAGTGTTAATAAGCTCAGCTAAATCATCTTTTTCTTTTTCGTTTTCTTCTTCTACTTCTTCTTCTAATTCTAAGTTATTTAAAATATCAAATTGTGTATCACGTAATTTTCTTAATCTTTCTTCTTCATAATTTACAATTTTTTCTTCTTTAGCTTTTTCTAATATTTGTTTTATATCATATTCTTTAGTATCTTCTTTTTCAATTATTTCTTCTTCTACTTCTTCAATTTTAATAGTTTTTCTTTTGGGAACCTCATTATATTTTGTGTCCAAGATTTTTTTTATTTTTTCAACATCTATTTCATTCTTATTATCGCCTAAAATAGTGGCATTGCTTTTTATACTATAATTTTCTAATTCACTTTTGCTAATATCTTTGTATAATTCTTGATTTCTAGTTGTTCTAGTCATTAAATTTTCTGGCTCTTCATAATACTTATTCATTCTTGAACTCATATTTAACACCTCTTCTTATAAATATAATAACATAATTATTAATTAAAATGAAATAAAATGATTAACTATTTACTATTTTAGACAATAAATGACCTTTTCAAATTGCAATATTTATTTATTTTTATTATAATCAAGAAAGGAGGACAGATGAAAAAAATAATTGTTAATCAAGATGCATGTATTGGCTGTGGAGCTTGTGTAGCTATAGATCCAGAACATTTTGATTTTAATGAAGATGGACTTTCTGAAGCTATCAATCAAGATCATTTAGATAGTCAAGAATTATTAAATGCTAAAGAATCATGCCCAACTAGTGCAATTAGTATTAGTGATAATGATAATTGTGATTGTGAATGCACT
>CAZJEY010000075.1:0-2700 GCA_964545135.1 uncultured Mycoplasma sp.
AGAGACTTTTAAATGATAAAAATGAATATGAAAAAATGAGTCATGCTTCTAATCCTTATGGTGATGGGCATGCAAGTGAAAGAATAGTAGATGCAATTATAGGGTATTATAAAAAATGATAAAAAAAGAAATGTTGATTGCAAAACTTTCGAAAATTAATGATCCGGTTGTTAATGCTATTGTAAGTTCATTAACTGAATTATATCAATACGAAAAAATGAGTATTATTGGAGATGAATTTTTAATTACTTGTGATGGAATTAAAGTTTCTATTATTTTTAATAAAAATGAGATTTTTATTAAAGCAATCGAATTTAATGGTAATGAAAAACGATATCAGATAATTTATAATGATGAATTAATTATATTTAATCGCGAGTATAAGAATAATAATGAAACAATTACTAGAAAGCAAAAATACATAAATAATAATTTTTTAGAAGAAGAATATTTAAAATTGATTGATAATAAAATAGTACAAAAAACAATAGCTTTTATTAATGAGGAAAATAGGGTATATTTTAGTACCGAATACAACGAAAATCCTAAAAAAACATGTCAAATATCTAAAGATTCATTGTCTTTAAAATATACTGATTTAATAGCAAAAGACTATATACCTGACTTTGTAATTTATGATAGTTTATTAAAAAATATTAATGATAATAAATTATTACAAAATGTTCCATTAGCCGAATTTAATAAAAATCATTATAATGTAATAAATAAAAAAGAATTAGATACTTCTATGGAAAGATAATAATTCTTTTTTTTATCAATAAGAATTATTTAACATATATTATACTAGAGGTGGATTATGAATTTAAATGATTCTTTTTTTAAAAAAGTAGAAAAGAAGACTAAGGTTGATAAGAATACCATAATAGATTTGGCAAAGAAATTGCAAGATGGTAATATGAAAGATGAAAATACATTAAGAGAAGTAATTAGTACTTTATCACAAATGACTGGTAAAGTTGTAACTAAAGAACAAGAAGATAAGATAATAAGTAAAGTAGTAGGAGGTAAAGTCCCAGAAAATATAGACAAAATGTTTTAATATTATATTTTCATAGATTTGACAATTTGTTGGACAATTGTCTTTTTTTTTGCTACAATATGCACTAGTGATGTTTATGGAAGAAGATTTATTAGAAATAATTAAAAAATTACTGAATTATGATAAGATTGTTTTTGAAAAAGATAATCAAAGTTATTTGATTACAAAAGTAAATGATTTAATTAATTTAAAAGTATGTGAAGATACATTTGAAAAAAATAAAATAACTACTAAATTATTGAGTTCTAATAATTATGAAATGAACGAAATAGTAAATGTTATTGAAAGTTTAAATCTCGAAAATTACATTAGAGAAAAATATAATGAGTTATTACAAAGAGAAGAAAAAATAATAGAAGAAAATAGTAAGTTTATGGCTTATCTTTATGATTATAATATTAGTGTTGAAGATAAAGATTTGTTATATAATGTAATGTATATAGTTAGTTATAATGGTTTTATCAATATTGGAACTGACTATGGTTTAACTTTTATAAGTCCTTTTAATAAAGAGATTAAGTTATACTTAATAAATTTAAAAACTGGAGAAGATTTTACAAATTATGATGAAATAATTAAAATGGTAGTTGAGTTATATCATAAAAATAGAGTGAAATTTACTAAGAATGTGGTAAATAATAATGATTTGAATGAGAAATTTAAAATAAAAAGATAAGAGGTGTTTATGGTGAAAGGAATAGTTAATTATAATAAAGCATATGAATTAAATCGTGAAATAACAGGAGTAATACATAAAGATAGAATTTGGGAACAATGGTATGATCAAAAGGTATTTAATGAAGAATTACCTAAAATGAATCAAACTGATTATTTATTCTCATGTAATAAGGATTATCCTAATCAAAATATTATTAATAATAGAGGAATGAAAAGAATTACAGTAAGTGATTTTAAAGAAATGGTTGATACATTTGCTAAAGCATTAAGAGTTTATGGAATAGGTTATAAGGATGTAGTGGCAACAGTTGCATTATCAACACCAGAACTACTTGCATTGAAATATGCTTGTGCTAAAATTGGTGCTATTACAGCTAATTTAGCTTTTGCAGATGCCATAGGTGAAAAAGAAAACAATAAAATGTATAAGCAATTAAAGGTAATTAATCCGGCAATGATTTTTGTATTAGATATACTAGAAAATAATGTAGCTGATTTATTAAACGATTCTGAATTTAAAAGTGTTGATAAAGTAATTTTGCCTTTAGATCGTTCTACGCCAATATTAAATGTTGAAAGAGCTAAAATAGCTTTATTAAATGTTTCGAATCAATTAAAAAATAAAAACATTAATAATGCTATTAAATATAAAGATTTTTTAAATAAAGCTAAGGAATGTGATTTACAATTTGATAGTGTTTATCAAGAAAAACTAGCTTGTAATATTGCATTTACAAGTGGTACTACTGGAATAAATAAAGCTGTATTGTTATCACATGATGCTAATAATGCTTTAGCATTTCAACATAAATTAGCTAATTTAGGTTTAAAAAGAGGAGAAACTAATTTAGCATTAGTGCCACCATTCTTAGCATTTTGGGATGCCGATATAATTCATATGGCCATGTGTTTAGGTATTGAAAATATTTTAGAACTTGCTCTTACTTATGAAAATATTCCAA
>CAZJEY010000075.1:2800-3889 GCA_964545135.1 uncultured Mycoplasma sp.
TTAAATTAGCAGATATTTCCGAAATGATTAAAGAATATCCATATATTAAAATATGTAAAACTGATGTTAATAATAATAGTATTGTAACTCATGTTGTTTTTGATGAATTTAGTGAAGTGAGTCAAGATATTTTAGTTTCTGGACTTATTCAATTTATTGAAGAAAATATTCCAATTAATTACCAACCAAACATTTTAAATATTATGGATAGTTTACCAAGAACACCAGTAGGAAAAGTTGATTATCCTAAATTACAAAATATTACTGATGAATTGATTGCAAGTGGTAAATATCAAGAAAATTCTAAATTAAATATTAATACTTACGAAGAACAAAGTGTAAGAGTTAGAAAATAGGGCTGTTCTAATGAACAGTTTTTATTTTAAAAAAAATAATATCGTGTTATAATTTGAATGAAAGTAGAGTGGTAGAAGTGCAAAATGGTATTTTCTTTTCAATAATTAGCTTATTTTATTGTATATTATTAATAATTGTATTATTTGCTAAAAAAAGAATTCATTCAGATGAAATGGACATTTATAAAAAATTATTAATTGTAAATTTATTTGGATTAATTATTGAAATATTTTTAGGTACATACGCTTCTAAAATTTTAATTAATACTAATTATGATTTAGCAATCTTTTTTCTAAAATTTATATTAGTATATTTTATTATCTGGTTAATAATTTTTTCTTTTTATTTAATTGTTATATCCTTAAATGATCGAGATATAAAGGAAAAAGAGCGTAAGAAATATAAAAATAGTATAAAAACAGCATTAGTTATATTAGCTATCATAAGTATTATATTTATCTTTATTCTACCACTTTATTCATATCGAAATGATAATGCAGCTTATACTTATGGACCTGCTGCTAACTATGTTTATGTAATAAGTGTGTTACTTATTACTATATGGATTTTGATTCTATTATGTAATTATAAGTATATTAAATCGAAAAAATATACGCCCATATTTTTATTTATATTCTTGGGCATTATAGTAGTTATTATTCAATCAGTTATTCCTGAACTTACTTTAATGATACCTATGCAAACTTTTGTAACATTTTTAATGTATTTTAC
>CAZJEY010000076.1:0-3850 GCA_964545135.1 uncultured Mycoplasma sp.
GAACTCTTTTTTCAATATCCATTGTTGTTTCATTTAATTCTTCTGCATCCATTTCCCCTAGCCCTTTCATACGAGCAATTTCAGCACGAGATCTAATATTTTCTGGTAATGACCTTAAATATTCATCTTTTTCTTCCTCATTTAAAACATATTTTCTAGTTTTACCATGCATAATTCTAAAAAGTGGTGGTTGAGCCGCATAAACATGTCCTTCTTCTACTATTGGTTTAAAAAATCTATAAAATAATGTTAATAACAATACTCTTATATGAGAGCCATCAACGTCGGCATCTGTCATTATAATTATTTTATTATATCTTAATTTAGATAAATCAAATTCCTGACCAATGCCAGTACCAAACGCTGTAATAATTGTCTTTATTTCCTCATTTCCTAATGCTTTATCAATTCTCGTTTTTTCAACATTTAATATTTTACCTCTTAATGGAAGTATTGCTTGTGTCATCGAATCACGACCTTTTTTAGCACTTCCTCCGGCACTATCTCCTTCGACTATAAAGATTTCAGAAACATTTGGATCTTTACTTTTGCAATCTGATAATTTACCAAAAAAATTTGTTACAGCTAAATCGCTTTTTCTAGTAATTTCTCTTGCTTTCTTTGCAGCGTTTCTTGCCCGTGATGCAAGCATTGCTTTTTCAACTATTATTTTTGCTTCGTCAGGATTTTCCATTAAGAACCTTTCAAATCCTTTTGAAAATACACTATCAGCAATTTTTCTAACTTCAGAATTTCCTAAACGCCCCTTTGTTTGACCTTCAAATTGAGGATTTGGATGTTTACAAGAAACAATCATAGTTAATCCTTCCTTAACATCATCCCCAATTAAAGAATCGTCTTTTTCTTTTAATATTCCACTTTTTCTTGCATAACTATTGATAATTCTTGTTAAAGCACGTCTTACCCCTTCCTCATGGGTACCACCATCATGTGTATTAATATTATTCACAAAAGAGTAAATATTATCATTGTAACTGGAATTATATTGCATAGCGACTTCAAAAATAATTCCATCTTCTTCACCTTCTAAATGAATTATTTCATTATGAATAGGTGTTTTATTTTGATTTAAAAATCTTACATACTCACTAATTCCACCTTCATATAAGAATGTATCACCAGTAGTATCTTCTAAATCACGATCATCTCTTAAAGTAATTCTTAAACCTTTATTTAAAAATGCTAATTCTCTAACTCGTACTTTTAGAGTTTCATAATCAAATATTTCAGTATCAAATATTTCAGGATCAGGTTTAAAAGTAACCATTGTTCCTGTTCTATTTGGTTCGCATTCACCAATAATTGTTAATTTCTGAGTAGTTTTCCCCCCGTTAGCAAATTTAACTTCATAAATTTTAGAATCTTTATAAACCACTACATTTACCCAACTTGAAAGAGCATTTACAACTGATGCACCTACACCATGTAAGCCACCACTTACTTTGTAACCACCACCGCCAAACTTTCCTCCGGCATGTAATACTGTATAAACTGTTTCTACTGTTGAAATTTTAGTTTTGGGATGAATACCAACAGGAATTCCTCTTCCATCATCTTTTACTGTTACTGAATTATCTTTATTAATAATTATTTCAATATTTTTACAATATCCTGCTAATGCTTCATCAATTGAATTATCAACAATTTCCCAAACTAAATGATGAAGTCCTTTTACATCAGTAGTTCCAATATACATTCCAGGTCTTTTACGTACTGCTTCTAATCCTTCAAGTACTTGAATATCGCTTTCACTATAATGATTTTCATTCATTTTACTATCTCCTTTATTTCTCCATTAACTACCTTAAATTTCTTTGCATTTTTTACTAAATTTTTACTAATTCTTTCTATTTCGGTTGTGGTAATAAAAGTTTGGATATTATTATTTAATATTTTTACAATATTTTTTACTTTAGTTTTATCCAATTCACTAAAAATGTCATCTAAAATTAAAATTGGATTTGAACCTTTAATTTTTTTAAAAATTTCTATTTCAGATAATTTAAAAGCAAAAATTGCATTTTTTTGTTCACCAACACTTCCCCATTCCTTAATACTATTTCCATCCAATATAAAGTCAAAATCATCGTGTTGAATACCAATATTAGTCTTACCCATATTAATGTCATATTTTTGCTTTGAGTTATATATTTTAACAAGTTCTTCATATGTTTTATTATCATAATCCGACTCATATTTAACTAAAATATTTTTATTTTGAGTTATTTCGTTGTAATTAGATGAAATATTCTCATTAATCATAGCAAAAAATTTTTTTCTTTCCTCATAAATTTTCATTCCGTATTGAATTAATTTATCAGTTAAAATATTAAGATAATCAACACTAGCATTACTATTAATCATCATCTCTCTTAAATAAAAATTACGTTGTTTTAAAATTTTATTATAATTATTTAAATAATTTATATAATTTTTATTTAATTGACTGATTTCAATATTAATCATTTTTCTACGTACACTTGGAGCTAATTTTAATAACATTTGATCATCTGGCTGATAAAGAATAACATTAATATTAGATATATAATTACTAATTTTATATTCTTGAATATTGTTTATTTTTACTTTTTTACCTTCTCTATTAATAATAACTTGATAATTATCATATTTATTAATTTTTACTTTTCCTTCAATTTTAGTACTTAACTCATCTTTTTTTATCAAATTAATATCTTCCTTAGTTCTAAACGACCTAGTTAATGCTAAAACGTATAAAGCTTCAACAATATTAGTTTTTCCACTACCATTTTTTCCATATATAATATTAATATGAGGTGAAAATTTCAAAGATACTTTTTCATAATTTCGAAAATTAGTTACTTTTAGCGAGTCAAATTTCATAAATTAGCCCTTCTTTTCGATTATATTGAATTTTATAGGTTTAATGGTATACCTATACACCATTAAAATTATATCACATTTTTATTATTTATAAAAGAAATTATCTATTATTTCGATAAATTAATAAATTATTAAATAAAATACACTTTACAAGTTGTTCAGATAAAATATATTTAGATACATTTGTAGTAATTATTGTATCATTTATTAAAAATATTTTTACAAGATTAAAATACATCTCATATTTTATTATTTTTTGATAATTTATAAACATTACACTACTTTTTCTTATAGATTCAGTTGGGAAAAAAATTAAATTTGTTTTAGCATTTATGAGAATTGGATTCTTATATTTAGTATCTAAAATATCATTTACTGAATCTAATCTTCCTTTATAATTAGAACCGTAGTATTTACAACTTTCATTTAAAATACTTTTAATACTTTTATTAACAAAAAAAGTTTTGTTATCTTCAATAACTAATGTTCTTTTATCTTTTTTTAAAAGTATACATGTATTTTTATTAATTATATATTTATTCATAACCAAAAAATCCCCACCAATGGTGCTAATATAACATATAATTATTAAAAAAAATGTCAAAAAAAATATTTCCCGGGAAATATTTTGGGAAATATTAATAAGTTTTAACTGGTAATATTAAACCTAAAATGGAATCATCGCTTACACATTTTACTAAAATTGGTTTATCATCGTCATTTAATAAAATTAATAAATTATTATCTTTAAATACTTTTAAAGCATCTAACATATATTTTGAAGAAAACGATATTTCAATTTTCTCTTCATTAGAACAATCAATATTTAATTTTTCTTCAGTCTTTCCTAACTCATTAGAAATCGATGATAACACCATTTCTTTATTATTAATTAACATTTTTACAATATTTTTATCTTTATTTTGTGCTAATATAGTTGCTCTATCAACAGCATCACTAAATAACT
>CAZJEY010000077.1:0-3825 GCA_964545135.1 uncultured Mycoplasma sp.
CTATGGTAGATGTTAATATTCATCCTACTAAACAAGATATTAAAATTAGTAAAATAAATTCATTATATGATTTAATTTATAATACTATTAAAGATGCTTTGTATCAAACTTTGTTAATTCCAGAAATTAATTTAAATAAAGAAGAATCTTTAGATAATGAAATTCCTAGTAGTTTTAAAGAAGAAAAAGAAGTAATTTCTAAGAAAGAAAATATTATTCAAACAGAAATGGATTTAGTAACTGGTGAAATAAATAATAAAAATGTTGAGTTAAAAAGTTTAGCTTTATATCCCGTTGGTTTATGTTTAGGAACTTATATAGTTGCAGAAAATGATGAAGGAATTTATTTAATAGATCAACATGCGGCTCAAGAAAGAGTCAATTATGAAAATTATTTGGCTAATTTGCAGAAGGAAAAAACTTCCGTAATTAATATGTTAGTTCCAGTTACAATAGAACTTTCAGCAAGTGATTATTTAAAATTAAAAGATAAGATAAATATTTTAGAAGAAATGGGTTTTATTTGGGAAGAATTTGGAATTAATACAATATGTATTAAAGCTCATCCTTTCTGGCTCAAGAGAGACTACGAGGAAGAATCTATTCGAAAAATAATTGATTTAATTATCAGTTTAGATAATTTTGATGAAATAAAATTTAGAGAAAATGTTGCTATTACACTTGCGTGTAAAATGGCCATTAAAGCAAATGAACATATTTCGATGATGCAAATAGAGGAACTTCTTAATAATTTGGTTAAATGTGATAATCCCTATAATTGTCCTCATGGAAGACCAACAATCATTAAATTTACGATTTATGATTTAGAAAAGATGTTTAAAAGAGCAATGTAGATGGATAAAATGATTGAAATATAATAAAAATTCCTTTATTATATAATTAGGGAGTTTGAGAGAAGGGAGTTAAAATATGAAATATTTAAAATTGTCATTACTATTGCTATTTTGTTCTATTATAACGAATGAAATATTTGTTTTTGCAGATGATACTTTCCCATTGTCAGGTACTGTTACTGTTACATCATCTAATTGGGATAGCACAGGTAATAGATCGAAAATAAATGCTAACTTTCAAAAAATAAAAATAACAAGAGCTACATGTGATAATTGTTATTTTACTGTTAAACCTTATAATACAAATGGAACTACAGTTACTGCAACAACTCATGTAAACATAGGAGTAACTACAACTTTAGATTCTCGAGCAATATATACTGGAACTTGGTATGCAAAAATAAAAAGAGGCGATTTTTCGCTAATAAATCAAACAGCAGGATATACATATGATCCTAATGCTTTAGTTCTTTAAAAATATTAACTCAAGCTCTCAAAAACGGAGGAAATGTGAATAAAAGAAATAAATTGTTAGTTTTTATTAGTATATTTTTATTATTTGGATTTTATTTTCTTTCTAGTGGTTATTCTTATTTAAGGGAAGTAAAAGTATCAAATGATTTATTAGATAAAGAAGTTACTAGATGTGAAGAAATTTTACAAAAAGAAAGCAGTTCAGAAAGAGAATATTGTGAAAAAATTATTAAAGAAAATAATATAGATAATTTATCTGAAAATTTTTATGTATCTTTTCAAGAAATTATTATTTTCAACTTAAATGCTACCAGTGTTTTGACTTGTTTTGCTATAATTGTATTGTCATTGCTTCAAGTAAGTAAAATATTAAAAACAAAAATGTTTTTAAATTATTTAAATAGAGAAAGTTATCTAAAATTTATCATTTCTATAATTAAAGAAGCATATAAAAGTGTTTTTCCAATCTTATTTTCTTTAATTATATTAATTGTTTATTTACGATTAAATACAAATGCTTTTATTAATGCCGAAGTTATTAATTCAATTATTTGGCCTAAAAATTTAGTAAGTAATAATGTGACTTTTATAGTAATATATTTAATAAAAGTTTTAATATATTTAGCTATTTATGTAAACATTAGTTTATTGGTAGTTAGAAAAAATAATAATTATTTAATAGCAATAATTTCCTCTTTGTTAACAATAATAGGTATGCAACTATTTTTAGAGATATTTATTCAAAAATTATTATTTAAGATAACAAATATTAGTTTTTTAGGTACTTTTAACATACTTAATATATTTTCATTTAATGAAGATTTTGGTCTTATTGGAACATTTTTATTTCCAATATTGCTTTATTTGCTATCTTGGATATTACTTATATTATTTTATAAGGATAAAGAAAAACTAATAGTTGATTGTGAAAGTAAGGATTGAGGAGATTTATAATGAAAATTAAAGTGGAAAATTTGAATAAAGAATTTAAGAGTAATATTATTATAGAAAATATTAATTTGGAATTTGAATCAGGAAATATTTATGGATTAAGAGGTAGAAATGGTTCTGGAAAAAGTGTATTTTTAAAATTATTGTGTGGTTTATACATTCCAACTTCTGGTAAAATTTATTATGATGATAAAGTATTAACCACTAACAATAACCATGAGTTTAATATAGGCGCTTTAATTGAAAATCCAAAGTTTTTTAATGATTTAACTGGTTATCAAAATTTAGAAATATTAGCAAATATAAAAAAAATAATCGCCAAAGATAAAATAGAAGAAATATTAAAATTGGTGAATCTTTATAATGAAAAAGATAAAAAATTTGGTAAATATTCTTTAGGTATGAAGCAAAAATTAGGAATTGCTCAAGCAATAATGGAAAATCAAAATATTATTATTCTTGATGAACCATTTAATGGTATAGAAGAAGATACAGTCAAGAAGATAAAAGAATATTTATTAAAAGAGAAAGAAAAAGATAAAATAATTATTATAAGTAGTCATATAAAAGAGGATTTAGAAGATTTATGTGATAAAATATATGAATTTAATTCTGGAAAAATATCAGGAAGAACCGAACATGAAAGCGATTAAATCTGAGTATTTATGGATAAAAGAAATATTAAATAATAGATTTAGCTATTTGATATTTTTATTAATTTTAATAGGTACGTTGATTGGAGGGTATTCAATTAATCAATCTAATAATTTTTATGCAAATGTACTTGATATAATGCATAATGATTATTTTTTGCTTTGCATTTTTATAACGTGTATTATTAATGTATATAATTTTTGCTTTTACTTATTAGATAATATTAGTTATTTAATAAGGCAAAAAAATTTTAATGCTTTGATATTAAATATAAATAAAAAAATTTTTTTATCAAATTTAATAATTTTTTTAATAATTATATTATTATTAATTACGACTAGTATTTTTTTCTGCTATGGTTCTTTTTCTCTAATTATTGATTTTAAGACATTAGTATACATTATTTGGGATATCATAAAACTATATTTATTTTTTTCTATTATAAGCAATATTTTTATGTATTTATATATTTTATTTAATGAAAAAAAATTTATTCTTATTTCAGTATTATTTATTATTTTTTTGTTTTTAGCTCTAATTTTAAAGCCATATTTGATTGTGTCTGATTTTTCAAAATTTCCGTTAATATTTGTTTGGTGTTTATCGTACATAGAATATTATTCATTCTCATTAGATTTATTCTCTTTTTCTATTCATTTTGTTATTATAACTATAATTTACTTATTTTTGTTTGAATATGTTAGAAAAAAGGAGAAAATAAATTATGAAGTATAATATACAATCTTTAATAAATGATTTTTTCAAATTATTAAAATGGTGGTATTTATTACTATTAATAATATTTTATGGGAATTTTTTATATTTAAATTTTAGTCAAAAAGCATTTGAAATTACTAGAATAGATTTTTTATCATCTTTAGGTATTTTTTAT
>CAZJEY010000078.1:0-3771 GCA_964545135.1 uncultured Mycoplasma sp.
TAAACTAATATTATACTAGTTAAAATAGTAACTATATTCACCATATACATAGATGCAATAAATTCAATATTAGAAATATTATACAAAATATAAGTCATAAATAATATTCCCGTAACTGAAGCTACAGTAGTTATAGCAATAATTTCACCAGCAAACATTTTATAAATATCACTCTTTTTTACACCGATTGCTCTTAGAATTCCAACTTCCTTAACTCTAGACAAGAATGAAGATCTAATCATTAAGAATATTTCTAATAAGGAAATAATTAAAATTACAGAACAAACTATTAAAGTGCTTTTTAAACTATCTTTATTCTCTTCTTGATATTTTTTCTTATCCATTTCATATGCAGGTCTCAAATTAATCTTACGATCTAAAAATAATTCTTGAGTCTTATTATTATCCTTTGAATAAACCACAATATTATTTGTATTGTTTATTAAATTATACTTAATTGTATTATAATTTGTATAATATACATAGTTATTTAATTCTTCACTTTTATAATAACCAACTACTTTTAATTTGTGATTATTTATCTTAGTCTTAATTGTTTTATTAATTGGCATTTCATATTCATTTTGAATATTAACCATTATTTCATAATCATTTACTGGTAGACTACCTTTAACCAAAGCATAATTATTTAGATCATAATTATAATCAACATATTTTATCGTTTCATTTTCAGAAGCACTAGAAGTAATTTCTTCACTATTATCAGTTGTAGAACTATTAATTATATTAATCAATATATTTTGATTAGCATAAATTGATGGGCTTTCTAAATCGGTAACACCAACTATTTTGAATTTTCCTAAATGTTCTAGTGCAACTTCTAAGCCAAGAAAATCCTTAGCATTAGTTATACCAACTTGAACAATCGTACCCTTTTTTATAACATTCTTAGCAACCATTTTATCAATGACAATTTCGTCATTCTTACTAGGTAATTTTCCATATAACAAATCATCTTTAGTTATCATATCAATACTACTAATACTACCTGTCATTGTTTCAGCCAAAAAACTAGTTTGATAAAATTTATCATATTTGATATTAAAATTAACTAAACTATCACTTGGTAAGATATAATTTATATTAGAGTCATTTTCAAATCCTAAATAATCATCAACACTAATTTTGCCTATTTTTGCCTCTAGGTAGTTTTTATTAACTTTTATAAAATCACTATCATCAATTTTTAAAGAAGCAAAACTATTACTTATTGCGTAGAAAATAAACATTCCTGCTAAGAAAAATCCTCCTAATAATAATTTTTTTATTAAACTATAATTTAAAATATTTTTAAAACCTGCTGTTATAAAATTACCTAATCTAAAAATACTACTATATTTTTCTTTATACTTTTTATTACTTACACTATCAATATCAAAATCATCTACTAAAGAATTGACATCTTCTACTTTTTTATAATGATCATCTATTAATTCAATATTATTATCAACTACTTCAATCTTATCTAAATTGTTACTTTTAATATAAATATTACCATTTTTAAAAACAATATCTAATTTCACTTTTTCTTCTTCATTAGAATAAACATCTATATTAATATCATTTTTCTTTAACTTATTATGATGAAGAAAATCTTTTAAGTAAATTTTATTTTCTATTTGATAATCAAGAGAACCAGTATTAGTATTTTCATAATCATTAACAATTTTACCATCCAATAGTTCAATAATTCTATTAGCATAAAATTTTGCTAATTCTTCTTCATGAGTTACTAAAATAACTAAACGATCTGTACTTATTTTTTTAATAATATTCATTATTTCAATACTATTTTTACTATCTAAATTACCTGTTGGTTCATCAGCAATAATTATTTTAGGATTTTTAACTAATGCCCTTGCTATACCTACTCGTTGTCTTTCACCACCCGATAACATAGTAACTGGTCTTTTTTTATAACGTAACATATTTACTTTATCTAAAGTATAAAGAACTCTTTTTTCTATTTCTTTTTTATCTTTAATACCTAACATTTTTAAAACAATAGCAACATTATCAAAAACACTTAAATTTTCTATTAATTTATAGTCTTGAAATATATAACCAATATTTAAATTTCTTATTTTATCTAATTTACTTGTTCTTATTTTAGTAATTCTTTTACCATCCACATATATTTTACCACCATTAACTTTATCTAATCCACCGATTACATTAAGTAGTGTTGTTTTACCACAACCAGAGGGTCCCAAAATAGCAACTAGACCATTACTTGCAAAATCAATACTAGTATTATTAATAACATTTATTTTATTCTTTTTATGCTTATTAAATACTTTATTTACATGTTCTAATTTTATCATTTTATACCCTCTCTCCATAAACTTTAATAATTGAATCTTTAAATACTTTACGAGAATAGCGAAGTGAAATTAATAATGCCATAAATAATAGTAATAAATAAATTAAAACATAATCTCGCATTGTTACAAAACTTAATAAATTTTTCATACTAGCCATTTTGAATATATCATTATTAATTAAATAAACAAGAAACATAAATACACAATAAGCAATAGTAGCATTAAATAATAATTCAATTATTAATAGTCCATTACTAACACTTCTTTTAGCTCCCAATGTTCTTATTGTTGCAAAATATGCATTACGTGATTTTAAAATTAATTTAATAACAAAGTAAGAAATAAAGAATAAACCAATTAATAATATAGCTGTTAATACTAATTTAATTATATTAAAGATTTCTTTAATACCTTGTAAATCATCAAATAAAGATTTTTTAATCATTAAAGTATTATAGCCCATATCTTCTAATTTTTTATTTACCTTTTCTACTTTTTTAGAATCTTTTACTATAACACTACTTTGATAGTTATCTTTATTATATAGTTTATTATAATCATTATAGCTTATAAAAATATTACCATTATGATTATCGTAGCCTTTTAACCCAGTTAATGTTTTAAAATTATTTTTATTATATAAATTAGTTATTTTTAATTCTAAATTTTCATTATAATAAATGTTTTCTACTTCAATATTTAAATTTTTATTAATACACCAATTATATTTACAATAATTATTTAGATCATTATAAACTAATGCTTCACCATCTTTAACTAATTTATTAGGTACTAACCTATTAATTTCACCATAAATATCATTATCTAAGTAATTATCATTTACTTTTATTTTCGTTGTACTATAAGTTCTGTTTAATTGTACTTTTATATCATTTACTAATTCTTCACTTAAATATATATTATATTCAAAATCGTTACCATCTTCATACTTTAATCCAACAATTTTTAAATCACTAGCTAAAATATTATCAAATGAAGAATTATATAATTTAAAATTACTTTTCAATATATCTTCTAAAGTAAAATACATATAATCTTTTTCAATACCAATAACTATTTCATTTTTATTAGTTGGAAGTCTTCCTTCATCAACAGAATCAATATATTTTGAACTTTTAACCAATCCATAAAAACTATACATATCATCATCCCATATAGAAACATCTAAATCATTTAGCAAATCATTAACAATCACATGATCAACATCACTGATATTTTCTATAGCAAGATAATCATCATTTGTAATTGGAGTTTTATCTACTTTATTAATGACTATTCTTTTAATATCTGCATCTTTAAAAAAAGCATTATAACCTTCAGTTTGCATTTGATATTTTGCACTTTCAATCGATGAATATGAATTTACAAAAGCCAAAGTAATAAATAAGAAAATTATAAATATTAA
>CAZJEY010000079.1:0-3732 GCA_964545135.1 uncultured Mycoplasma sp.
TTTATCCCAACGATCTTTATAACGACTAAATTCAATACCTAATTTATCTAATTCTTCATGAATTACTTTAGCATATTTATCTCTTTCCATATTTTTTAAAATCATACTAATTATTGATAAAGTACTAATTAATGTGGTTGGTCCAGCTATCCATACCTTTTTTGAATAAGCATAATTAATAAGTTCTGGATGATAAGCATTAATTTCAGCAAATAATGCTTCTGCTGGTAAAAACATAATTGCTTCGTCACTAGTTTCACCTGGTATAATGTACTTACTACTTATGTCATTAATGTGTTTTTTGACATCATTTACAAAAGCTTTTTCAAAAATTGTTCTTTCTTCTTTAGTTCGATTTTTATCAGTCATTTTTTGATAATTTTCTAAAGGAAATTTACTATCAATTGCAATAGTACCTAAAGGTGCTGGGGCATATAATAAGGTATCTGCAATGGCACCATTACTCATTTTATGTTGAATGCTATAAATACCACTATTACTACTACCAAAAGCATTATTTAATATGTACTCTAAATTTACTTCACCAAATGTACCTCTTGTTTTTTTATCTGTTAAAACGCTTTGCAAAGATACAATTTCACTTGATAAGCCATCTATCTTTTTTTGAGCCTCATCTATTTTACTTAATCTTTCTAATACATTCATAAATGTCTTATTACTTTTATTAAAATTTTCATCTAACCTAGAATTAACTTTCTCATTAAGTAAATTAATTTTATATTCTAACTTTTCATTTAGTTTTTCAAAATCTTCACGTAAATCCTTACTAAAATCTATTTTAAAATCTGCTATATCCTTAGTAATATTAGTTTCAAATCTTCCTAATCTTTCAGTTATATTATTACTTCCGGATGTTTTAATGATTAAAACTATTAATAAAACTATAACTATTACTACTAACCCTAAAATAATATATTCCATTAATTACTCCTTTTTTTTAATTCGGCAACTACCTTTTGGGGATTATCGATATTCATAACAAAATCAGATATACCTATTTTTAAATATATCTTATCATTTAATAAATCAATTTTTTTAATGTTATCATATTTAAATTTAATCTTAATAAATCCATATCTAACTATAAAATAGTTTTCGCCTAATTCATAAGTTGTATTAATATATGTATATAAAAGTAAAACTATTATTATCATAAAAATAATTGCAAATGCATATTGTTCTAAATATAATATACCCGCTAGAGTCAAGATACTAATTAATACGACTATTGTAATATAAATAATATTTTTTTTATCAAGTTTATTTTTATATTTCATATTATCACCAATTAAATTATAGCATAAAAAAAGACATATAACTAGTCTTCGTTTTCGATATTTAAAACATTTTCATTCTTGTAGTTACCACACTTTAGACAAGCTCTATGAGGTCTTATTGGATTACCACATTTTGAACAAGTTGTAATAGCTCCTACTTCTTTTTTAAGATGAGTTCTTCTCATTCTTTTTTTTGTTATACTAGTTCTTCTTGCTGGAACTGCCATATTAATCATCACCTTTCAATAATTCTTTTAATTTTTCTAATCGTGGGTCACACCCATCTATATTGTCACTATTTTTAAGTTGCCAACCATTTCCACTCATTTTCGCATCTTTTTCTTTAGTAAAACTGATAGGAACTTCCAGTACAATATTTTCCCATAAAAGTTCAAAAATATCAAGAGTATTTTTAGAAAAATCGATGGAATTTGGAAATTCTTCCCCTATTTCATCTAAACTACCTTCCAATTTGATTGTAAAAGGATACTCTACATCATCTAAAGTAACAGAATCTGCTAATACCATATTCCCAGTAAATAATAAATCCAAATTAACGCCAAAATCGTTTGTAAATATTTTACCAACTAAACTTGCATCTTTTAGATTCTTAATTCTTTTATCAACATTTTCATCATAATTAATAATCATATTTAAATCAATTTCTTTTTTATAATTTAATTCATTTAAATCTATAATCACTTTTATCACCAATTATATTTTAACAAATATAGATTAAAATAACTAGTATCTTGTACTTTTTTTAATTTGTTATATAATATTATTGGTGATGAATATGAAGAAAAATAAAAATTATCGAGATTTAACAAAAGATGAAAAGAAACTTCTTAAAGAAAAATTTTATAATACTGAATACGGAAAAATTACTAAACATCGTTTAAACAGGCTGGTAATCTATGGAATTTGTGGTTTGATTGTAGCTTTTTTTATCCTATTTACTGAAACATCTCTTGGCTTTTTAGTCACAAGTTATATATTATTATTTCTTTCAGCAGTTTATTTAATTGCAAGTTTTACCTTAAGAAGAAAAGAGCTTAACAACTTTTTAAATAAATAGAAACATTACTCATAAATTTAAATATGAGTAATAATATATTGTTAAAAAAATTAGCTTTAATAAGACAAGAAGATTTCATCTGGATCATCTATTTTTTTATAATTATATTTGCATTAATATCAAATTATTTTGAAAAAATTTATTTAATAGACAAAGATCCGTCTGCAAGAGAAAAATTTTCTCATATAAATACTACTATTTTAATAATTGCTTTTTATATATATTTATATAACGTTATTATTTCTTATGATGACTTAAAAAGTGGTAAGCAAAATATACTTAGTTTTTTAAGAGTAGTTGCATCTTTATTATTTTTAGTAGCTGGCGCTATATTCATCTACATTGATTTTAAAAGTAATACGTCAGAAAGAGACATTGGAATTATTTAATATTATGATATATATTATTTGCTTCTAATGTCTTATTTTTTAAATTAGCTAATGTAGTTACACTAACTACTTGATAACCTTTTTTATATAATATTGGTAATAGTTCTTCTACTGCATTTATAGTACTATCATATTTATCATGAAACAAAATAATATCACCATCTTGAATACTATCTAAAACTTTATTAATAATATAATCACTACTGCGATATTTCCAATCTAAAGTATCTAAACTCCATAAAATATAAGAATATGAAGATTCAAAATTATTATTAATTATTCCATACGGCGGTCTAAATAATTTAATTGTATCATTTGTTATACTATAATATAAATCATTTACTTTTTTGCTATCATCATTTATTTCTTCCAATGTCATTCTTTTGAGATTTTTATGATTAAAAGTATGAGAGCCAATTTCATTATGAGAATTATATACCATATTAACTAAATCTTTATTTTGTTCCATTTGCTCCCCAATCATAAAAAAGGTCGCAGTAGCATAGTTTTTATCAAGTATTTCTACCAATCTATTTGTTTTATTCTTATTAGGGCTATCATCAAAAGTAAAACTAACTGTTTTTTTATCACTTTTATAATCATAACCACTTTCATTTTTATATTCACTTGTTAATAATACAGAAAAATTTAAATACTCATATATTTCATTATAATTAACATGTAAAAGTAATAACTCATCCGTATCTATGTCATAATCATTAAAATATATTATTAATTCATTATCTTTAAAAATATAAGAATTAGTTCCATAATTCTTTATTAATTCGTCTGCTATAAAATATGGATATTTTAAATATAGTAACTCGTTAATCTTATTATAATAATCCTCTATGCATTCTTTTTTTATTAAATCAGTAATTTTTAATTCATCTTTAGTATTATAATCATATATTTTACTTAAATATTTTTCTTCGTCATTATTTTTATATAAATAATTAATAAAAGA
>CAZJEY010000080.1:0-3729 GCA_964545135.1 uncultured Mycoplasma sp.
GTGCATTAAAAGAAATGACTATTCTTGAAGTAAAAGAATTAGTTGACGCAATGAAAGAAGAATTTGGTGTTGATCCAAGTGCAGTTGCAGTTGCTGCTGCTCCTGTTCAACAAGAAGAAGCTGGTTCAGCAAATAAAACAGTTGTATTAAAATCAGCTGGTGGAAATAAAATTGCAGTTATTAAAATCATTAAAGAAATTACTGGCTTAGGATTAGTTGAAGCTAAAGGATTAGCTGACAATGGTGGAAATATTAAAGAAAATGTTCCTGCAGATGAAGCTAAGAGTATTGCTGATCAATTAACTGAAGCTGGTGCTGAAGTAGAATTAGTTTAATTCTTAATTAAGCAACTTAGGTTGCTTTTTTTGGTGTTATAAACTATAATTATATTGGTGAAAAGAATGAAAAAGGGTTTAGCTTTATTTATTAAATGTTTTATTGTAATACTTGCAGCGGGATATGCAATTTTACTTTTTTTAGAATTCGATCGTTATGAAAATGATAAGCCGATGATTATGCCAATAAAAACCACTGAAGTGCATGTGTATAGTGATGGTGAAGTAGAAATTAATACAGGTCTTGGTTATAAAACAATAACTTATAATAGAGATTCTGTTCAAGGAAAAGAATTTGGTACTATCTTTTTGCAAGAGAAAAAGTGAGGTATTTTAAAATGAAATTAAATAATGGTGGATGGGGTTTTAGAGAAATGATTTATCTATCATGTGGTTTATTAGTAGCCCTTGGTATTTCAATTTTTTATATATCAAGATTATATGGTTCACTTGAAAGATCTTTTGATAAAAATGATTATTTTGAATTAGAAACCAAACTAGAAAATGCGGCAATTGCTTATAAATATGATCGCGAATTAGATATAAATGGTTATTACAAAATTAATGCTAGCACTTTAAAAAATGAAGGATATATTGGCCAATTGAAGGATGAAAATGGTAACATTTGTGCTGGTTACGTTGTTATAACAGAATTTGGTGATAATCTTGATTATAAAGGATATATTAGTTGCAATAATTATGTAACAGAGGGTTATTAAAAATTCTTGACAAGCATATAATAAAATGGTATATTATTTATGCATTTTTGTTAGGTTCTAACTTGGTTAGAACTTAATTTAAATAAAAAATTGATACACCTGGATATGTGTATATAGAAAGGAAAAGAGATATGCCTACAATTAATCAATTAGTTAGAACAAATCGTAAAAAGAAAACTAAAAAGAGTAAAAGTCCAGTATTAGGTGTCGGATACAATACTTTAGAAAGAAAGCAAACTGCACAAAGTAATCCACAAAAAAGAGGAGTTTGTACTCGTGTTGGTACAAGAACACCAAAAAAACCAAACTCAGCTTTAAGAAAATATGCTCGTGTAAGACTTTCTAATGGAAAAGAAATCGATGCATATATTCCTGGAGAAGGACACAATTTACAAGAACATAGCGTAGTATTAGTACGTGGTGGCCGTGTAAAAGATTTAATCGGTGTAAGATATCACATTATTCGTGGTACTCTTGATACTCATGGCGTTGAAAATCGTAAACAAGGTAGAAGTAAATACGGAACTAAAAAATAATTAATTAGAAGGAGGAAAAAATAATGCGTAAAAGAAGAGCTGTTAAAAGAGACGTTTTACCAGATCCTATATATAATTCAAAAGTAGTAACTAAATTAGTTAATGCTATTATGTTAGATGGTAAAAAAGGCGTAGCTCAAACAATCTTATATGAAGCTTTTGATATCATTGAAAAACAAACAGGAAAACCTGCAATGGAAGTGTATACTAAAGCTTTAGAAAATATTAGCCCAGCACTTGAAGTTAAATCTCGTCGTGTTGGTGGATCAAATTATCAAGTTCCAATCGAAGTAACAGACGAAAGAGCACAAACTTTAGCGCTTCGTTGGTTAGTTAATTATGCAAGACTAAGAAATGGAAAGGGAATGGCCATTAATTTAGCAAATGAAATTATCGATGCATCAAATGGCGTTGGTGGTGCTGTTAAAAAACGTGAAGATACTCACAGAATGGCAGAAGCAAATAAAGCATTTGCTCATTATAGATGGTAATTAGATACTATGGCAAGAGATGTAAAAATAGACAAACTTAGAAATATCGGTATCATGGCTCATATTGATGCTGGTAAAACAACATTTACAGAAAGAGTTTTATTCCATACAGGAATCACTCATAAAATAGGAGAAACACATGATGGTGAATCTCAAATGGACTGGATGGAGCAAGAAAAAGAAAGAGGTATCACTATAACTTCAGCAGCTACAACTGCTCATTGGAAAGGATATCGTTTAAATATAATTGATACTCCAGGTCACGTCGACTTCACAATTGAAGTACAAAGAAGCTTAAGAGTATTAGATGGTGCAATTGCATTAATTGATGCTCAAGCTGGTGTAGAACCTCAAACTGAAACAGTTTGGAGACAAGCTACAGAATTTAAAGTACCAAGAATGATTTTTGCAAACAAAATGGATAAAATGGGTGCAGATTTTGAATATAGTCTTGATACAATAGATAAAAGATTAGGCGTTAATGCCAAACCAATTGCATGGCCTATTGGTGCCGAAGCTGATTTTAATGGTATTGTAGATATCATTGAAAGAAAAGCCTATCATTTTGATGGTGGCGAACACGAAGATGCTACTGAAATTCCAATTCCGGAAAATTTAGTAGATTTAATTGAAGAAAAAAGAAATGATCTTATTGAAGCAGTTGCTGAATTTGATGATGACTTAATGATGACTTTCTTAGATGGTGGCGAAGTTACTAATGAAATGATCAAAGGCGCTATCCGTAAAGGATGTCTAGAAGCAAAATTCTTCCCAGTATTATGTGGAAGTGCCTTATCAAATATGGGTGTAAAATTTGCTTTAGATGCAGTACTTGATTATTTGCCAAGTCCACTAGATGTAGAAGCAATTGAATGTGTAGACAAAAATGGAAATGATGTTAAACGTCATCCAAGTGATGATGAACCATTTACAGCGCTAGCATTTAAAATAATGACTGATCCATATGTTGGAAGATTATCTTTCTTCCGTGTTTATTCAGGTAAGTTAACAAGCGGATCATACGTTATGAATTCTACAAAGGGCGTAAAAGAAAGAATTGGACGTATTTTACAAATGCATGCCAATCAAAGAAAAGAAATTACTGAAGTTTATACAGGAGAAATTGCTGCTGCTGTAGGATTAAAAAATACTACAACTGCAGATACACTTTGTGATGAAAAGAGTCAAGTAATCATGAAAGGTATGGAATTCCCTGATCCAGTAATTGACCTAGCTATTGAACCTAAGAGTAAAAATGATCAAGATAAAATGGCTTTAGCGTTACAAAAATTAGCTGAAGAAGATCCAACGTTTAGAGCTAGAACAGATCATGAAACTGGTCAAACAGTTATAAGTGGTATGGGTGAATTACACTTAGATGTTATTGTTGATCGTATGAAAAGAGAATTTAATGTAGAAGCAAATATTGGTAAACCACAAGTTGCTTATCGTGAAACACTTACACAAGCAGCTGATTGCGAAGGTAAATATATTAAACAATCAGGTGGACGTGGACAATATGGTCATGTTTGGGTTAAGTTTGAACCAAATCCTGATAAAGGATATGAATTTGTTGATGCAATTGTTGGTGGAGTTGTTCCTCGTGAATATATTCCAGTAACAGATAAAGGATTACAAGAAGCTATGG
>CAZJEY010000081.1:0-3655 GCA_964545135.1 uncultured Mycoplasma sp.
AGTAAAGACTTTTTTAACTAGAGAGAAGTTAGAAATAATTAGAGAAATAGATATTACTTTTTATAAAGATGTTAAAGATATTGAATGGTATGTTAAAAGATATAATAGATTTCACTATGCTTATATGTTAGTTGAAGGTGATAGAGAAGTTGGATATATTTTGTCTGTACCAATTAGAAAACAATTTTATGATGCAATAAGAAGTGGAGTTTTAATTGGAGACTATGATGTAAATCCTAATATGTTTTTAACTGAATCTTATTATAATTATATAGTTTCTTGTGTAATACTAGAAGAATATAGAAATAAAGGTTATGGTAAAGCTTTAATGGAAGCTTTATTTGAAACTGGTAGAGGCTTATATATCTGTATAACTATTTCAAATAATGGTTATAAACTAGCAAATTTATATATGAATGAAATTTTAAAGATAGATAATTTTACATATTTATTTGAAAAGGAAGTAGATTAGTTAGGAGTTTTTAGTATGTTTAATAGTTGGATTTTTTGGGTGGTTTTGTATTTGATTTTTGCTGTTATTTTTGCACAGACATTCAAAAAAGCTAATAGAAAAATGAAGAATGCAGGAGCACTTACAATATTATTAGAGTTTTTTACGGCATTATTTGCAATTTTATTTATTCCTTTATTTAAATTTAAAATATCTCATAATTTAAATACATATTTAATTTTAATTGTAGTAATAATTGTTTATGCATTTACTGATAGGCTTAATACTGAAGCTAGGTATGGTCTTGAAACATCTACATTTAGTATGCTCAAACAACTTTCGTCAGTATTTCTAGTTTTATTTAGTTTTATTATTTTAAAAGAGAAGGTTGTTGCAACTAAAATTATAGGTGCTAGTTTAATAGTTCTTGCTAATGTATTCCTTGCTTTTGATAAATCGGGTAAAGTTAAATTTAATAGATACTTTTTTATATGTATTGTAGCCAATATTTTATTTGCTATTGGAATGTTAATAAATGTAAATATATCTCATGAATTTAATTTAGGAGTATATACTATAATTACTGTATTATTACCTTCTATTTTAATATTTATATTTGGAAGACATTCTATTAAGGAATTAAAAGATGAATTTAATCTATATGATAAAAAGAAATTTTTAATTTCGGCTTTTTGCTGGTGTGTTATGTTAGTATCTTCAGTTAGAGCGTATCAATTAGGAAATATATCTGTAGTAGCGCCTCTTTTAACTTTAACTGCAATTTTAGATTCTACATATGAATTTATTTTTAATAAAGATAAAAGTGCATTTCTTAAAAAAATTATTATAGGAATAGTAATTTTAATAGGAGTAATTCTTATAAAAATATAATTGAATTTTAATTTAAAAAGTAATAAAATTTATATTAGGAGGAATGATATAATGTTAAATGATAAAGTGGCAATAGTAACTGGTGGTACTCGCGGTATTGGGTTAGCAACAGTTAAGAAGTTTTTAGATAATGGAGCTAAAGTTATACTTTTAGGTTCTAGAGAGGAAAGTGTTAAAAAAGCTATTGATGGGTTAAAAAGTGAAAATCCTAATTATGAAGTTGATGGGGATTGGCCTAATTTAAGTGATTTAAGTTCAGTAGAAGAATCTTTTGAAAATATTTATAAAAAATATGGAAAAATTGATATATTAGTTAATAATGCTGGTATGAGTTCAATGGATAAAATTTATGACTATAAAGAAGAAGATTTCAAGAAAATAATGGATTTAAATGTAAATGCAGTGTTTAATTGCAGTCGTGCTGTTGTAAAGTATATGAAAGAAAATAATGGTGGAGTAATTTTAAATACAAGTTCAATGGTAAGTATTTATGGACAACCTTCTGGTTGTGGATATCCAGCAAGCAAATTTGCAGTTAATGGACTTACTAAATCTTTGGCTAGAGAACTAGGTCCTGATAATATAAGAGTTAATGCAGTAGCGCCTGGAGTAACTTTAACTGATATGATGAAGGATGTTCCAGATAGTGTTATTGAACCAATTATTAAGGGTATTCCACTTGGAAGAATAGGACAACCTGAAGATATAGCAAATGCTTTCTTGTTCTTAGCAAGTGATATGGCTAGTTATATAACAGGAGTAGTATTATCTGTTGATGGGGCAGCAAGGAGTTAGTTATGGATAGAAAAGTTTTAAGAAATTTATCTTATGGAGTTTATGTTGTAACTAGTAAAAAAGATGATAAGAAAGTTGGTTGTATAGCAAATAGTATTATGCAAATTACATCTAATCCAGCAACTATAGCAATTAGTATAAATCATGATAATTATACTAATTCTATAATTAAAGAAACTAATAAATTTGCAATTTCAATTTTAAAAGAAAATTCTGATACAAGAATAATTGGTGAATTTGGATTTAAGACAAGTAAAGATGTTGATAAATTTGAAAATATAGATTATAAAGAAGTATTGGATATTCCAGTAATAAATGATTCTTGTGGATTTGTGATTTGTAATGTGAAGGACATAATGGAAACTGAAACTCATACTGTTTTCTTAGGTGAAGTAGTTGAGGCTGATGACTATAATGAAGAAAAACCACTTACTTATAAGTATTATCACGAAAATTTAAAAGGAACATCTCCTAAAAATGCACCTACTTATGAAGAAAAAGTAGAGGAAGTTAAAACAACTGAGAAAAAAACTAGAAAATGGAAATGTAAAGTTTGTGGGTATGTATATGAAGGTGAAGAAATGCCTGAAGACTTTGTTTGTCCAATATGCGGTGAACCAGCATCTGAATTTTATGAAATAGAAGAATAATTAAAACTCATTTCTTTAATTGAAATGAGTTTATTTATTACAAAAATTAAAGCAAACACTCATTTTAATTGGGTGTCTGCCTACCATTCTTAAAGAAGGAACATATATAATAAAGTTTTTAAAATATATTACTATCATTTTATTCCTGACTATTATTTTAATAGTCGTTATAAAAGAATGACTTAAATGTCTAACCATATTATATTAAGTATTCCTTCATTAAATACATTATACAAAATAAATTGTTAAAATTCAACTAATGATTGAAAAAATACAAAAAATGTGATATATTAAATACCAAGGAAGAACTATTATTATTTTTATATTATTAAATATATTTCAAAATAATTGTTTTTGTTTGTATATAAAGGAGGAATTTATGAGTAAGATAAATGTTTTTAGTCTTGGAGGACTAAATGAAAATGGTAAAAATTTATATATAGTTGAAGTTAATGATAGAATTATAGTATTTGATTGTGGTCTTAAATATGCTTCAGAAAAGATGTATGGAGTAGATTATGTTATACCTGATTTCACTTATTTAGAAGAAAATAAGGATAGAATTGTTGGTGTATTTATTAGTCATGCTCATTATGAAAATATAGGTAGTTTAGATGATTTAATATCTAAGATACCTGATATAAATGTATATGCTACTAATTATGCAAGTAAAGTATTACAAATAGAAGCAGAAATGGATGGAGTTACTATAAAGAATTTGCATGTTATTAAACCACACAAAAAGTTAGATTTTGGTGATTTTAGTATATTCCCATTTAGTGTTACACACTCAGTACCTGAGACTGTTGGATATTCTGTTAATACTAAAGATGGTTCTATTGTTTATATGGCTGATTTTGTTATAGAT
>CAZJEY010000082.1:0-3621 GCA_964545135.1 uncultured Mycoplasma sp.
TATTAAATTTCAAAATAATATTAGTTTTACTAATATGCATTAAATCTTGATAATTAAAAACATATAAAGAATTATCATATATCGCAATATAATTATTTAAATCATATATAAAATTTTTTAAATTTTCATTTATATGCAAATTAATCACCATTAAATAGTATGTTTGCTAATAAAAAAAAGACCTTATCCAAGTCTTTGTCTAACAATACTACTAACTAAAGCCATATCAGCATTAAATTCTTTTAAATCATCAGTTAACTTTTTCATAATAGTACCCATATCTTTCATGCTAGTAGGTTTTATATCATCAAATGCTTTATCTATTATTTCCAAAAGTTTTTCTTCACTAATTTCTTCTGGTAAATACTCTGATAAAATAGCTATTTCTTTATTTAATTCTTCTACTTTATCTAGTTTATTATATTTTGCATATTCATTAACTGAATCTGTTCTTTGTTTTACTTGCTTTTTAATAACACTAATGACTTCATCATCATCTAATGTTTCTTTTTTCTTATTTATGGCTTCCATCTGTAAAGCACTTTTAAGCATTCTTAATACTGATAATTTAAATTTATCACCAGATTTTAAGCATTCTTTTAAATCATTATTTATAGTATTTTGCATATTATTCACCTTTAATTATGATTTTTCTTACGAGCATTTTTTACAGCTTCTTCTTTTCTCATTCTTTTGTCAACTCCAGGTTTAACATAGAACTTTCTTTTCTTTAATTCAGAAGGGACGCCACTACGTGCAACTTTAACTTTAAAGTTCTTTAATGCTTTATCAATATTTCCATTTTGAACTACAACCTTTGTCATTATTCTATCCTCCCTTCGTTTCTAACTGAAAATATTATAACACTTGTAATTTTATTTGACAATAATTTTTGAACCAAAAGATACTGGGATATCTTTTGGTTCCAGAAAAATTAACAATATGATTTAGAAAAAGCTCTTTTTAAAGATGCCCCAAGAGCATAACCAATATCATAAAGTGTTTTTAATGTTCGAGAGAAAGCATTTAAAAATGTTCCATTGATGTTTACTCCTCCAGTTATTAATAAACTTTCTTTATTATTTAAAATCATCATAAACCTCCTATCTTATTTTACATGCTTTAGTTTGAAAAAAACCACCAATAAGTCCGATTAAAAAAGAAGCTAGTCCTCCAATTATGACGGCAATTGTTCCTTTCGAAGCAGCACCACCATTAACATTAAACATTTCTTCTTGATTTAATAAAATCACTTATAACCTCCTAATTCTAATCTCTAATTATATGTCAGAGAGATATTATAATAAATAGTATAATTGCCAAGATATCAATAGTTACTACGAAGTAAAAAATACTAGTTCGGGGCTTTAAAGTATTTAAATAATCATAATTCATTTTATAATAATTATTCATATGATACCTCTAAATTAATAGTATAATCAAATAACTTTTCTTGCTTTTTATGAGAAATATAGATAATTGTTCTATCTTTAAAGTAATTTAAAATTTTATTTATAATTTTTTCTTCTAAATAATAATCTACCTCACTTAAGGCTTCATCAATGATAATAATATTGCCACTTTTTAATAAGCCTCTTGCCAAAACCATTCTTTGCTTTTCACCCCCTGAAAAATTTTTAGAATCAGGATCAATGAGAGCTTGATATCTAGCTTCTTTATCATTAATTACCTCTTCTAAACAACATATATCACATATATCATCATAAAAAGTCTGATTAACATTTCGATCTAATAAAATATTTTCTTCAATAGTACCATTAAATAATAATTCATCTTGACTAATATATAATATATTATTCCTTATTACATTTAGATTAAGATCCTTTATATTTTTATTATCAATAGTAATAATCCCTTCAAAATCATTAATATTTTTATATAGTAAATTACATATCGTACTTTTACCACTACCACTTTTTCCTTTCAAAAACACTTTATCGCCAGCATTAATTTTAAATGAAACATCCTTTAAAATATAAGTATAATCATTATAAGAATAATTAACTTTATTAAAAGTAATATTTCCATTCAAAGTATTATTATCAGCTGGTAATAAAGGTTCTTTCTTAATGCTTAAAAATTCTGCCAGTTTTACAAAACAAGCTTTTATATAATTAAACTTTGGTAGTATTTCAACAAGATTTTTAATTGGATAAATAGTATAATTAATTAATAAATTAAACGTTACTAAATCAATTAAATTTAACTTATTATTAATTATTAATATAAAACCATAAGCATTAATTAAAAGTAATGAAATTTCTAAAAGAAAATTTTTAAAAGCATCTAAATGATTAAAAAAATTATTAAATTTAAATAAATCATAATTGTACAAAGATATACTATTTTCTATTCTTTTTAAAAAAGAAGAAGTTAAATTTAAATTTTTTATACTATTAAACATATTCAAATACTCGGTTAATTTAGAATTGCATTCAGTTTCGTAGTTTATATTAAGCATAATTTTTCGATATATCGTTTTATTTATACATATACCGAATAATAAATATATGAATAATGTTATGATTAGTATCCAAGTCAAATCACTATTTATTAAAAATAATATAATTAAAGATACCAATGCTAAAAATAGTTCAAAAAATAATAATAAGAAAATATTAGAAAAAAGATCTTTAATCATTTCTACTTCCTTTACTCTTGTCATTATTTCACCAGTTGTTCTACTTTTAACATTTTTTAGAGGAAGATAAAAAATGTGATTTACAAAATTATTAAACATTTCATTATCTATTCTGAGATTTAAATAATTTTGATAGTAATTTCTTGTGTAAAGCGTTAATACTTTCATAATAGTTAAAATTAAAAATGTAAGAATTATAATTATTAGATTTAAGTAGTTATCTAAATTATTACTAAATATTTTAAATGCGTAACTAGATATTATAGTAATAAATGTAAATGATATACTTAAGACAATTAATTTAACAATTATTCCTTTCTCTTTTTTTATTAAGTTAATTATAATACTCGCTATTTTTATATCATCTTCATTGATAATTTGTTTGTCTTTAGGAATTGCTATTATAATATTTCCCGTAAAAATATCTAAAAATTCCTTCATACTTAAAGTAATAAAGCCTTTACTTGGATCCATTAGTAATACCTTATCATCTTTAATTTCATAAACAGTTAGAAAATGATAATAACTATTATTTAGAATTACATGTGCAATAAACGGATATTTTAAATTTTCTCTTTGCATATCTTCAACTTTTATAGCATATGAATCAAAGCCTAATTTTTGAAAAGCAAATACTATATTAAAAGCTGTGGTACCACTTGCATCTGTATGAGTTAATTCTCTTAATTTTTCCAAAGATATATTACCATTATAATGTCTAATAATTGAAAGCATTGAACAAACACCACAATCAAAAATATCCCTTTGTTTAATAATTAATTTTTTCTTCACAAATTTCCTCCCTCTACCCTTTATATAGTTTAAAGCATTCTAATATCCTTTATTTTCGACAAAATAGTCTAATAAGTTACAAATTTCGACATGAATAATATCACTAAAAAGGACATATAGTTTTGATATAAGGAGATGAATTTATGATTAATAAACAAAATTTATGG
>CAZJEY010000083.1:0-2087 GCA_964545135.1 uncultured Mycoplasma sp.
TTGATTTTATTATTTTTTATAAGCATATTAAATACTAACGCTTTAGAAGTAGGAGATTCAGTTGGACACCATTATTATTTTGATACTGGTATTACAACTGGTCGTGGTTCTTCCGGTGGGGTATCTTATTTTAGACATAAAATAAAAGAGACAAATGAAGATTTAGTATGTATTACACCAGGTGCCGGTAGTCCAAATAATTTGCTTAAAGTAAAAAAAATATATGGTTTAGATGATAGTAATATTGCCAGCTTTGCAGCAGGCTATGAATCTATTATGTCAAATATTAATAGTAATGAAGACTATGTAGCAGCTACTTTGGCAGCGCGTGCATTTATTTATATGTATTATATTAATAAAGTTGATCCAAAATTTAATATGAGTTATCAAGGTGGTACAATGGACCAATACATAGTTGCTGTATATTATTATCGTAAATGGTTTGACGATTATGAATCTAGTATAAAAAAAGCTCTAAATAAAACAAGTGTAACTAAAGGTAATGCATCTTTACTTTTTGGGACAATTCACTCAAAAAGTTATATTTCTAATGCTAAATCTAGATTTAAAAAAGCTTTAACTGCGGCAAGTAATGCTAGAACTAACTTTTCAAATGGTGGAGTAACAATTAATAAAGCTTCAACTACGTATAATGAGGATAAAACGATAGCAACATCAATTACTAAAATAGAATTAAAAGATGTAAAAGAAAATGTTTATTTAACATATTCTTGTGCTAATTGTCCAGGCAATGTTTCTTATGCTGATAATGTTGAAATATCTACAGATAATAAAGCTACATGGAAGTCATTAACTAAGACAGAAAAAGGGCGTTTATTAGGAAAAGGAACAAAGACTATTTATATTAAAACAACATTTGTTAAAACAAGTTCATATGATTGTTCACCTATCAAATATAGTATGATAATTAGAGGAGCAGAAACTAGCAATGTAGTTGCACTTTTAGAATATAGCGATGGTTCTAGTTATAGAGGACATCAATTCTTTATAGGTCTTCTAAAAGATTTGAGTGGTAAGGGAAATAAATTGGCAGAAAAAGTTCAACCAACAATCAATTTCTGTAAAACGTGTGAAGATTATGAACAAGCTTGTAACGCTAATGGCCCAGGAAGTGATGCTTGCGTTGAATTTGAAAAAGAGTATGATAGTAATTGTGCTGAATGTACCACACTTGTTAATAATGTAGAGTGTAGTGCAGAAACAAGTACTATTAAAATTGTTGAAGGTGTTGCAGTTTCTGAAGAATCTTGTACTTTAACAGATTCAAATAAAAATGTAAAAAATTGTATTTTAAATAATAGAGATATTGCTGGAAATTCTTATCAAGCAAAAACAGAAGGTTATCCAAATAATAGTTATTGTAAAGTTTATTGTACTGAAGATTATGATATAGAAGTTCCAGGTGTACAATCAACTAATTCAGGTAGATACATCAAATTAAGTGCTAATGTTTCTGGTACTAAATCGTGTTATACAACTGAAATAAATAGAGAACAATTCGAAAAAGACTTAGAAAGTGCAAGAATTGAAGTAATTGAAGCGTATAACAAATGGATTTATTTAGACACAGTAATAAAGACGGGTTGGAGTAATATTCATGATATTTCTCAAACATATGGAACATCTTGTCATACCGAATATTATACATATCCATGTAATTGTACAACAACAGACGGTAAAACTACTTGTTCAACTTGTTCTGGTTCTTATTGTGCAACTGATAGTACCGCAGAGTGTAGTACAACTGCAGGTAATAAAACAAATACTTATATTGATGGATATGGAAAAACACAAAGTTTTAATTTATCATTTGGTTCAGTTAGTGCTGTAGGATGCTGCGGCGGTGGTCCAAGATGTACAGCTATTTCACATACCACAGATTACAATAAACAAAACTATCCAGCTCAACGAACAAATGCTGCAAGTGTATTAGACGCCGCTATAAAAAAATATAATACCATTATAAAGGAGTATAATTCGTGTGGATTAACTACATCACAAGATAATAGAATTAAAACTTCAGAAAGTTCTATTTGGAATATGAAATATAATTTTAATCCTAAAGT
>CAZJEY010000083.1:2187-3618 GCA_964545135.1 uncultured Mycoplasma sp.
GTTAGTGGAACATCTCCTCTTGAAAATGCTTTACCAATATCGCTTGGAACTCAAGCAGGAGTATATACATATACTCTAAATGTTGAAGGACTAGGAGAATATTATGATTCTTCTAAGACTGGTAGAATTTGGGGCGAAGAGGATAGTGTAGTAGTTACTGCATTAGAAGATGAAAATTCATGTAGCTATAAATTAAGTACTTCTAATTTACAAAATAATAATCCAGCTGTAACTAGTGAAGCTAAAGGAAAATATACATGCTCTTACAGAGTAAATTGTCCAGGATGTAATGTAACATGTGGACCTGATGGTTGTATTTGGGCTGAATGTGAAAGTGGCAAATGTGTAGTTAAGTGTGATCGTTGTATATTTAGTAATGGTGAAGTAAACTTTGCTTATCGTCCAATTACTACTAAAGATATAAATCCTAATAATCGTGAATTGGGTGCTAACTGGAATTATGATGAAAATAATATTAAAACTACCACTGAATTAAAGGCATATGCTACTACTAATGACATTCTTACTAAAGGTGAAAAAGTATATGAAAGTGATTCTGATGATGTTGTATTAAGTGTTAAATTAACACAAACTATGATAAGAGATATAAAAAATTATAACGATAAATACGATGACAATGGTGGTTACGCAAGTAACTCATTAAAATGCTACGATTATAAAGATAAATATAATATAGTCTATGAAAATATTTATTGCTATTCAACATTTATTGATGAAATGGCAGAAAAATATAGTGATAATTTTAAATTTACGAAAGATCGAATTAGTAGTGAAGATGTTCGAAAGAATGTTAATAATCAATGTGAAAATGGTGCTAATTGTTATTGGACAACATGGACTGATGCTTTAAATGATTCGAATTTCCGAATTGCTACAAAAATTGAAAGATTTGATCCAACGAAATTTACTAATTATGCTGATGGCTCTGGTCCATCATATAGATAGGAGGTGTACTAATAGATGAAAGAATCATTTTGGGGTTACTGGTTAGTTATTTTAGGTATATTTGTAGTAGTAATCATGTTATTAATTCAAAATATAACATCTAATAGTACACAAGACTACTACTCAATTAAAGAAATATCAGAAGCAGCTATGGTAGATGCAGTTGATTTGGGATACTATCGTGACTATGGTGAGCTTAAAATTAATAAAGAAAAATATATAGAAAGTTTTTTAAGAAGATTTGCTGAAATAGCTGGTAGTACATCAAATTATGACATTGTGTTTACAGCTATTTATGAAACACCACCAAAAGCAAGCGTGGAAATAACTTCATCAACTGCTAGTTATGTAATTGCTTCTGATTCAACACAATTTGATTTAACAACTAGAGTAGATGCTATATTAGAAATGGGAACATAAGGAGGAAGAGAATAAAATGGGAAATTTAGTAGGATCATTAAAGAA
>CAZJEY010000084.1:0-3605 GCA_964545135.1 uncultured Mycoplasma sp.
CTTTCTAATACTGGCATTATCACTAACCCATTCAGCAATTATATATTTAGCGCCTTCTATTGCCATATCCACATTTTTAACATTATCATTTAAAAATTTCTTTGCTGTTTCATTTACATTATTTATTTTGAAAGACATAATCATTTTAGCAAATGGTTCAAGTCCATTATTAATTGCTTGTGTTGCTTTAGTTTTTTTCTTTTCCTTATAAGGACGATACAAATCCTCTATCTCAATTAATTTATCACAATTATTAATCAAAGTCGATAATTCATCTGTTAATAATCCTTTTTCAGCAATTAATCTCTTTACTTCCTCTTTTCTTTTTTCTAAATTAACTTGATAAGTATAATATTCACTTATCTTTCTTATTTGAACTTCATCAAGTCCATGCGTAGCCTCTTTACGATATCTTGCAATAAAAGGTATGGTATTACCTTCTTCTAATAATTTTAAAGTTGCCTCAATATACTTTTTATCAATATTTAATTCGTTTTCAATTTCTTGTATAATTTTTTCATTCATTTTCTAAAACTCTTTCTATTATTTTTTTAGTTTCTTCGTAATCTTCATCTAATAATTCAATTCTATAGTTATTTACACCATATTTCTTTAATTTCTTGATATCAGATATCAAATCTGTTTTCTTATAATTCATTAAAGATGTACTATGGGTTTCATTATTAAATACAATAGGATAACTTTTATTATTTCTATCAACTAAATAATACTTATTATTACATATTTGACAATTCTTATTTTTATTTAATAAGTAACTAACAGGACAATACTTCATGATCATAAGTTCAATATTACCATAAATCATTACTTCTACATTTTCATCATTTATTTTCATATTTTCAATATCTTTTAATGTTAACTCAACAGATAAAGTAATTAAATTACTAAATTTAGTTAAATAATCTAGTGTATATTTATTAGTAACATTTAAATAATAATCGGTATGATTAAAGGGATATTTATACATACTGCCATAATCAGTAAGTAACGGTTTATTATACTCTATATACGTTAGTAAATCTCTAGGAATACGATAATGAATATTAGCTTCTAATAAATTTTTATCTGTTACATATATTCTTTTTAAATTATATTCTTTTATAGCATTTAATTGTTCTTTAGTTCTAACTAAAATACTTATTCCTTCTATTTTATCTTGATGATAATTTTTTAGCTGATAATTCTTTTTAACAATTTGCTTCTTTTTTATTCTTTCTTTTGTTAATAACTCTACAAATTCTCTTCTTAAATCATTAATATTTTTTACATTAATAAAAATGTTTTCATCCAAATCAAGATCAATATTTTTTATTATATAAGGAGTGTTATTTAATTTACTAATACTTCTTGTAAAGTCATTTTTAGTTAGAGGATAATTTTTAGCTTTTTCAATTATATCTTTTTCGATAATAATAATATTTTTACCATCAGTCACTTCTAGATGTAATTTTTCATTCAATATTCCTCTTACTTTCAAGTTAATTTCAACTTTTTTGGTAACACCCGTTTCCCTTTTAATATAAGGCTTTGTTAAGTATATTTCATCTATATTGGTAATATTTAAGAAGTTATCCAAATATATTACATCACCTTTCGAAGCTTTACTAATTAATTGATCATTTTTGTCATATATAAAGTTTAAAGTAGCGCCTTTATTAACATTTTTAAATCTTATCTTATCAAATTGTTTGATATCTTCATTTAATTTAATTTTAATTTTCTTTTTAGTGATTTCTAAAACGTCTCCCACTTTAAGTCCAAGGTGATTTGGCGATTTTAGATTCATAAAATCTCGAGTGTTAAATAAATGGCCTTTTGTAAATTCGCGATTATATATTGCCTTTAATAATTTAAAATCTTCTTCATTAACCTGCAATTCTTCATGATTATAATATTGTTCCATTAAATCATGATATATTTTAGTTACTATATAAACATAATCAGCAGATTTCATTCTTCCTTCAATTTTAAATGAATCAATGTCACTTGCCATTAATTTTTTAAAATTATCAACGCTACATAACTCTTTAGGGCTTAGTAAATATTTATCTTCTATATCTAATATTTTTTTATTACACTTTAACTCGTATGGAAGTCTACACATTCCAGCACAAGCTCCTTTATTACCGCTTCGATTCATTATTAAAGATGAAAATAAACATTGGCCACTAAAAGAAATACATAATGCACCATGAATAAATACCTCTTTTTCTAAGTCTGTTTTTACATTATCTATATAATCTAAACTCAGTTCTCTTGCAAACACTACTCTTTTGACACCTAAATTTTCTAAAAATTTGAGAGTATCTTCATTATGAACATGCATTTGAGTTGAAGCATGTATTTCTAAATTAGGAAAAACATTGTGAATATAATTAATGAGACCAACATCTTGCATGATAACGGCATCAACATTATTTTCATGTAAAAATTCTATAAATTTTACAGCATCCATAAATTCATCATCATTTATTAAAGTATTGACTGTAACAAATATTTTTACTCCATATAAATGACATAAATCAATTGCTTTTATTATTTCTTCATCAGTAAAGTTTTCAGCATATTTCCTGGCACTAAATCTTTTACCACCTAAATAAATAGCATCAGCACCGCCATTAATTGCGCTTATTAAAGATGCAAAATTAGAAGCCGGAACTAATAATTCTTTTTTCATAGTTCCTCCATATTAAATTCTGTAAAAACACCATAATCAGGCAATGCTTTAAATGTTAATAATTCCTTAGTAACAGGATGATTAAAAGATAGTTTATAAGCAAATAAAGCAATCTGTTCTTTATTCTTTTCGCCATAAAATTGATCACCAAATAAAGGAAACCCAATATTTTGAAATTGTACTCTAATTTGATGATGTCTTCCAGTTTTTAAATCAATTTTAAGTAAATTTAAATCTTCTTTTTTGGCAATGACTTTATAACTTAATTCAGCATATTTACCCTTATCTGCCGTTGTGACATAGGCTTTTTTATCTTTTCTAGCTAAATAATTTTTTAAAGTACCACTATTAGGTATATTTCCTCTTATAACAGCTAAATATTCTTTTTTAAATTCATGATTTTGAATGTTTTTACTTAATCTACTAGCTGCTTTACTTGTTTTAGCAAAAACCATAATCCCCCCGACAGGACGATCTAATCGATGAACTATTCCTAAATAAACATTTCCCGTTTTATTGTATTTTGTTTTTAAATATTCTTTTATGATACTTTGCAAATCTAAATCATTTGATTCATCTAATTGTACTGGTATATTTGGTTTCTTTATTACCACAATTAAATGATTATCTTCATATATAATTTTTAAATCATTCATTCTACTCTACCTGTAATTCCACAAGCTAAATACAAATTCGAGTTTTCGATTGGTAATGCTAAATCATCAACTAAAATATTTTTTTTAGGAAAATTTATTTTTAAGATATTTTCTAAAGAAATACTAGGTAAATTGGTTGAATAAGTATTAACAATAAAAAATAAAAAATCACTCTTTAATATTTCTTTACATAATTGTATTAATTCTTCTAAATTTTCTTCTAAATTCCATACTTCACCATTTGCTCCACG